>NZ_PIGG01000040.1 GCF_002924445.1 Minwuia thermotolerans | reverse complement strand
TGAGCCTCCCCCATTGAATTGGTCCATCCTGATGTTTTGGAACAAGGAGGATCAAAGATGGCAAGGAAGCGTCACAAGCCTGAGGAGATCGTGGGCAAGCTCCGCCAGGCGGACGTCCTGCACAGCCAGGGCATGTCGATGGCGGATGCGATCCGGCAGCTGGGTATCAGCGAAGTCACCTTCTACCGATGGCGCAGGGAATATGGCGGCATGAGCGGCGATCAGCTGCGGCGTCTGAAGGAGCTCGAGAAGGAGAACGAGCGGCTGCGCCGGGCGGTCTCCGACCTGACCCTGGACAAGCAGATTCTGAGTGAAGCTGCGAAGGGAAACTTCTGAGCCCCTCGCGTCGCCGACGTTGCATCGATCATGTCCGCCGGCGTCTCCGGATATCGGAGCGCCGGGCCTGCCGGGTTCTCGGCCAGCACCGCTCCACGCAGCGCCATCTCCCGCGTGGACGTGATGACGAGGCCCGGCTGGTGGCGGACATGATCGAGCTGGCCCGTCAGTATGGCCGATACGGCTATCGCCGGATCGCGGCCTTGCTTCGGGAGGCCGGCTGGCAGATCAACGACAAGCGGGTCGAGCGCCTCTGGCGGCGCGAGGGGTTGAAGGTACCGGCCCGGCAGCCGAAGAGGCGGCGGCTGTGGCTGGGCGACGGATCCTGCATGCGGCTGCGGGCAGAACGGCCCAACCATGTCTGGTCCTATGACTTCGTCCACCACCGGACACATGATGGCCGGACCTTCCGGACCTTGAACGTGCTGGACGAGTTCACGCGCGAGAGCCTGGCGATCCGGGTTCGCCGGAAGCTCTCGTCGGTCGATGTGATCGACGTCCTGACGGACCTGTTCATTCTCCGCGGTCCACCGGCCTTCGTTCGCTCCGACAATGGCCCCGAGTTCGTCGCCGAGGCCGTGCGGCGCTGGATATCAGCGGTGGGCGCCAGAACGGCGTTCATCGAGCCGGGGTCACCCTGGGAGAACGGCTTTATCGAGAGCTTCAATGCCCGGTTCCGGGACGAGCTGCTCGACGGGGAAATCTTCTACACGCTGAAGGAGGCGCAGGTGGTCATCGAACAATGGCGCCGTCACTACAACACGATCCGACCGCACAGCCGTCTCGGCTACCGACCACCGGCGCCGGAGGTCATCATTCCGCCAGGCTGGCCGTCAGGCTCCGCTCCGCTTCACCAGCCGGCCGGCTTGGCGGCAAAGCCGCCCATGCACTAACATTCCACCCGGACCAATCGCTGGGGGCTGGTCAGGTTATGTCTGGCGCGTCTACAGACGGCCGGCCGGTACCCTGTGCAACGAAATACGCGGTGACAGCGCCGAGGTGCTCGACTGGTCGGGCGACGAAGGACATGTGTGGGCGCGCAGCGAACGCTGGGCGGCGCGTGGCGCTACCGGCCTTGCGGCCGGCGACGCCGTGCGCGTGCGCGGGACCGATGGGTTAACCCTGATCGTCGACCGAGACGGACACGATACCGACGACGACCCCGAAACAACCAATGGAGACTGATCCCGTGCTGTTCGAAACGCTGACCTATCTGGTTCCTGTCGCCATCGTCATCGCGATATTCGCGGCGGCGATCCGCATCTTTCGCGAGTACGAGCGCGGCGTGGTGTTCACGCTTGGCCGCTACACCCGAATCGCCGGTCCCGGCTTCGTGCTCATCGTCCCAATCATCCAGCAGGTCGTGCGCGTCGATCTGCGAACCTTCGTGGAGGACGTGCCGACGCAGGACGTGATCTCGCGCGACAACGTCTCAGTCAAGGTCAACGCGGTGATCTACTACCGCGTCGTCGACGCTGAGAAGGCGATCATCCAGGTCGAGAACTTCTCGGCGGCGACCAGTCAGCTCGCCCAGACGACGCTGCGCTCGGTACTCGGCAAGCACGAGCTCGACGAGATGCTCGCCGAGCGCGACAAGCTGAACGCCGATATCCAGGAAATCCTCGATCGCCAGACCGACGCCTGGGGCATCAAGGTCGCCAACGTCGAGATCAAGCATGTCGACATCGACGAGAGCATGGTGCGCGCGATCGCTCGCCAAGCCGAGGCCGAGCGTCACCGCCGCGCGCGCGTCATCAACGCCGAAGGGGAACAGCAAGCCGCGCAGAAGCTCGTCGAGGCCGGCGCGTTGCTCGCGCAGCAGCCCAACGCCATGCAGTTGCGCTACTTCACGGCGCTGAACGACGTCTCGGTCAACCAGGCGACGACGATCGTCTTCCCGCTGCCGATGGACCTGCTAACTCGGCTGGCGCCCTCGTTCGGCGGCGAGCAGGAGTCGGCATAGCGCACCCAGGCCACCGCTGGCGCAGCCGCGACGAGCCTCTCAGACTCCGACCGTCTGAGTTTTCTCTGACTACGACGGGTAAAGTCCAATCCCGGACTTCACCCCGTCTTAGGTTCAGGTGTCATGCGAGCTTTCGGGCTGATTTCAGTTGGGCCGCAAAGGGAGACCGCCGGCCAAGGATCAATCATACAGACGAATTCTCGCGCGCCGTTCCAAGAGCGGCTGGGCGTCAATCAGGGAAATAACGCAGAAATCACGCCGGCCGTTCAGCCTCGGTTCCGATCAAGGGCGTGAGGTTGAACGATGCACAGCGCGACGGGCGCAACGAGCCTGAGACAGCACGTATGCCGTCATCTGCAGAAACGGACGAAGACCGGCACTGAAGGTTCCGGACCGGCGGTGAATCCGAACATCTATATAGGTGTCGAGAAGCCGGACCATCCCGGTGAGATGGATGTGGCACGGACCATGGCGTTGTTCCGCCTGCTCAGCGACCGTATGGAACGTGAGTACGATTGGCCGGACGGCATCGACCGTGCGAACCCGAACATCCCCTCCGGCTATACCTACCTGGCGCAGATGGCCAGCCACGACCTCTTCATGAGCGATAACTCCGCGCCGTCGCTCCGCGATCCCGCAACGGTAAAGAATGTCCGCGGCCGGCCGCTGATGCTGGAGACGATCTACGGCCGCAACCCGGAACTCGACGCCGTCGCCTTCGAACACGCGTCGGATCTTCGCGGGCCGAATGCGATCCACTGGCCGAGAACGCGATTCAGGCTGGACGGCGTATCTCACGAGGTCGACGACTGGTCGCGGGACACGAGCCGGTCGCCCAGGCGCGATATCGGCCGTATCCGCAATGTGAGGTTTGGCGAGGAGTATGGCTGCCCGCTCGTGGCCGATGAGCGTAACGACGATCATGCGATCCTGTCGCAGATGACGGCGTTGTTTCAGCTCGCTCACAACGCCGCAATCGACAGCATCGAGTGGAACGACAAGCCCTCCGATCCGCTCGACAGCGCCAACAATTTCGCCACGGCACGAGCCGCTCTCACTTATGTGTTTCGGAACATTGTCCGGCGGGACTTGTTGGCGCGCCTGCTCGACCCGCTCGTCCGGCACCACTACGAGCGATCCGACGACCCCGGCCGCTTCATCCTTGACCCTCCCGAGGGAAGCGTCCTGACGCCGGAGTTCATCAATGCGGCCTATCGTATGGGACACGCCATGGTGCGTTCGTCCTACGAGTTCGCCGAGGGGACGCGGCACAACCTCCCCGAAGTCATGCGGAGCACCTCCTTCCGCGTGCCTCGCCGTACGCCCCTCGGCGTCCACTGGATCGTGCGCTGGTCGCGTTTCTTCGAGTTCAAAGGCGCCCATTCTCTGCCGCAGCTTTCCCGGCGAATCTCGCCCAAGTACGTGGCCGCGCTCCACGACAAGCAGATGTTTCCGGCAAGCGACTCGCCGGAGCCCGGAGGTCTGCCATATCGCGACCTCGTCCGCTCGGCCATCTCGGACGTGATGAAGATCGACGCCCTGGCGCAGCTGATCGAGAAGCGCGCCCCGGAACTGGCCGAGCAACTACCGTGGATCTCGGATGAGGAGATCCGCCGTTCTGCACTCAGGAACTGGATCGGCGCCGCGGATGACGAGATCGTCAAGGAGTTCGTCGGTAATCCGCCGCCGGGCCTTTATTTTTTGATCGAAGCCGCTGGTGCACACAAGGGCGAGCGGCTGGGGCCGATGGGCTCCATCGTTCTGGCAGAGACCTTCTACAGAGCCCTCGAAGACCACGAAGAGGACCGTGATCTCGTCCAAGCGGCCTTTGAAGTCTTCGGCTACAGCGTGCCGGCGACCATGGGCGACCTGATCCTGTGGGTGGAGCAGCACATGCGTGTCGATGACCGCGTGTTCGACATGCGCTCGCTTCCCCTTATCTGAGAGCGACCTTCCGGCAGGAGGAAACAATGACCGATGACTTCGAAGGTGAATTCGGGCGCCTGGAAATCCTGGACTATACGGCGTTTGGCCGTCTGATCGCCGACTGGGCCATGGACCGCAAGCCGTGGCCGGAATCGCTCGAGGAATTCAAATCCATCGTGGAGCCCGATATCGCTCGCGTGCCACCGCGTATGAAGGCGATCCACGTCGTTCAGCCCAATCAGGAAATCTTCTATCTGCGCCTGCCGCCAAAGAAGATGATTACCCGCTCGCTGGAGCGGTTCGCCGAGCGCGACAAGAAGGGCAGCGGCCCGCGTTATCAGGTTCCGCCCTTTTATGCCGACATGGTCTGTGGCGACGAAGCGCTGACTCACACGGATTTCTTCCTCAGCCGCGTGGCCGATTACACCATCTCAATCTGTATGTAGGGCTTCGGGGGCCTGCAGGCCGGCCTGCTTCAACGCGCCGAAGAAGGCGGCGCGGGTCTCGGGGTCGCCGATCGGAAAGCATTGAACCAGCCAGGTCTCGGCGTCGGCGAACGTCGGATTTGGCTGCCCGGTCCAGCGTTGACGGATACGCTCGATCAGATCCGCATACTGCCGTCGCGCCTTCCGCAATTCACGCCTGCGGACCAGTGCGGCGGTATACCAGGCTTCCACGCCGAAGAAGCCGCCATCCGACCGCTCGAAAGCCTCGATGGCCCTCGCATCGTCGCCGCAGGAGAACCAGATCACGACCTGGTAGCTCCATTGGAGCGGCGAAGCGACCAATCCGCGGTCAAGCGCACGTTCCGCCAGTCGGGCCGCGCGGTCCAGATCCCCGCAAAAACAGAAGCCCGCCGGTGCCGAAACGGCGGTCCAGGGATCGTTTTCGTTCAGCTCATAGGCCATACGAAAGCCCTGGTAGGCCTCGTCAAACCGGTCACGCAACGCCAGCGACCATCCCGAACAGAGATGAGAGCGCGAATCGAGCGGATCCAGTCTGAGCGCCACATTTGTCAGGTGGTTCGAGAATTCCAGTTGTTCGGAATTGCGAAAAGCGCCCGGGAAAATGATGTGGCGGGAATTGATGAGCTGGGCCAGAGCGCTGTACGCGGGGGCGAAGAAGGGCTTCTCCTCGATCAGGCTGCGGAAGGTGTCGGCGGCTCGGTCGGAGTTTGCCCGGTCCCACGTGAAATTGAGCTGCTGACCGATAAGCAGGCGATCGTAGAGGTCCAGGGTGACATTCGGAATGGTGCCGATCCGCTCCAACCTGTCAGCGGAGATGTGGACGTTCAACGCCAGGGCGATCCGCGCCACCAGTTCCGCCTGATGCTCCAGGACGTCATCGCGGCCAATGCCGTAGTACTCGCTCCATAGAAAGCGTTCGGTTTGCAGTTCCTTCAAATTGATGGAGACGCCGAGCAGGTCGCCGTCGTGCTGGATCGATGCCGTAAGCTCGAAGACTGAATCGGTCTTTTGCAATCCCCCTGCAGGCACCTGGTCCAATACCGACCATTCGCGGAAGCGGATCAACCGGGATAGCAGGTCATGGCGAAGCGCTTGCGCCAGGCCGGGGCGTGCGTCGGTTTCGCCGTGAAGTTCGAACCGGCCCATGACGATGACCGGTCCCCGGTCGACAAAGGCCGTGTTTTTTTGCGCCGCGATCTCGGTGGAGTCTGACCACGGGCGCGCCTCTGCGGTCATCGGCGGAATGAAATCGGATGTGTAGCGGTCCAGCTTGATCCGAGCGAGAAGGGACTGGGTCTCGACCGAGGGCTCGGTGTCGAATTCCTCCGAAAGGACAGACCAGAGCTCGTTGTAAATCGCAATCGCTCCGGCGGCGTCGCCTCGTGTCGCGCGGTCCGCCATCAGCCTGCGGCATGCCAGCTCATGGCTGGGATCCAGGTTGAGCAGTGCGCGTGCGGCGGCCACCTCCGCGCCATCCTGCGCTCCTTCCGTCAGGTGGCGCTCCAGCGGCTCCTGCAGCATGGAGTAGACGATCTGGCGTTCGGCCCGAAGCGTGGCGAAATACGTTTCGCCAACATTCTCCAGGCCCTCGCAGAGCCGATCCGCCAGGCGCTTCTCACCCTGCAGCTTTTCCGCGGCGAAGTCGCCTTGCCGGACGGCGTTCGTCAGTAGCTCGACATCGGTGACCACTTGAGCCCGCGGTAGTAGCAGATGCTCATTGGTGACCTCGAGACCGTCGAAACCGGCGTCCGCAAGCGTCTTGCGGATGTTGAAAAGGGTCTGGCGAAGGGACACGGCTCCTCGGTTCTCGTCATCGTCCTCCCAGAGCAGGGTCCGCAGGCGCGAACGGCTCTGGCGCTCGCCAGCATTGAGGCAGAGGAAAGCCAGCAGCGCCTTGCTCTTTCGAAGGCGGATGTCGAGGACTCGATCTCCCACGAGGAATCGCGGCGGCCCGAGCAGTTCGGCTCGCAGCTTCATCGCCCCATTCATCGTTGGTCCGCTGCCGTCGTCTCCATCGGGCACGTCGACGCCTCCCCCTCACAGTCCCCTCGGGTCAGACTATGCGAATGGCCCGGTGGTTGTGAACACGGCCGTGGGCTGCTTTCTGCGCCTCGCGGAGGCGCGGCAGCTCGGTGGCCGACGGCATGGGTTGCAGACCGGGTACAAACGTTCGCCAGACAGGTACCCCGATGTCGGCGCGCGTCAGGTCGATGGTCAGAACATCCAGACCGGCCGCCGCGAGGGCAGCTTCCGGATCGGCCTGCGCGACATGGTCCCGTGGCGCCCCGCCTGGGTGCAGAATCTCCCAGGAGGCGTCAATTTCGCTATGTCGCCGGAGGTGCATGCGGTCGGTATCGTTGAGTTTATCGTCGCCGCTTTCGTGCCGCTTTGCGGCGACGATCCGATCGGCCAGTTCGATCTGGCAGAGTTCGAGAAAGGCCGCCTTCATCGCGGCCGCTGTGTTTGCTCCGGCGCCGAAGCCGTAGGCGAAACCGTTTCCGTGACCATCCGTGGAAAGCGCCGCCATGACCGGCACACCGATGTCGGTCGAGATATCCAGGAACCATGTCCGCCGGGTCTGCTGCCCCTGCCGGGCGCGGGTGGCGATGCCGGCCATCTCCGTCTGCGCCAGGGTTTCCAGCGCCACGGGCCGACCTTGCCGGGCGCCAAGCCACCACAAGGCCATCGCATCCCGTTCGATCCACTCGAACAGCGCGTGATGCAGCGCCGCCGCCGACGTGGCGCCTGATCCGCAACCGATCCCGAGATTCTGGAGCGGCGCAGGGCCCGGAAGGTTGGCATTCCGATAGCAGAGGGTCGCAGGAAAGCGCCGTGTCGCTCCTCCGCCATCCGGCGACGGCACCGTCGCGACAGGGCCATCGACCGACCAGTCAGCATAGCCTTGCGTCAACGAAATCACGGCGGGCTCAGGGCTGGAAATCCGCAAGTGTACTGCCGCATCCCCGTCCAGGTACTGGCTGACGAATTCTATGGCTTCGGCGATGCAGGCGCGGAATGCCGCCAGGCGGCTCTCGGCGACGCCCGAGACCCCGAATATGCCGCTCTCGCCTTCCGCCCACCGGGCGATGTTTAGTTCGGCGCCGAAGGCGCTGAGGCCGGGCGCATCGGGCAGGGGCAATTCGAAGAACCGGTGCAGTCCCTGAGCGAAACGAAGGAGCTTCCGAAAATCCTCGGCGTCCTCCAGCACTTCTGGTTCGGTGATACCGAGCCAGGCCAGGAACCGCAGGATATCGGGCCCCGCTGAGCCTGAGTCGAGAAAATCGATTGAGCCAGCGAGGAGCTTCGCTTGTTCAGGGGACATTGTGAGAAACTAAGCGATCTTGAGCCAGCCCGGAATCCACTTGTCTCCCCACGCTACTCCGGGCGCGCCAGGGTCTTGGCGAGCGCGTAGAGCCGTTGACGCACCGCCGGTTCGGGAATGCGATCGTAGACACGTACGAACTCCAGGATTTCCCGGCGGAACAGCTTCTCCGCGTCTTCTGCCGGAATCGTATTTTCATCGATATCGGGGCCTTCGGTCTCGGCCGTGTCTGCAACCGGTGCACCTTCGAAAAAGAAGGAGACCGGCACATCCAGGATGTGGCTCATCTCGAAAAGCCGGCTCGCACCGACGCGGTTTGCGCCCTTCTCGTACTTCTGTATCTGTTGAAACGTCAGGTTCAGAGCCTCGGCGAGCTTCTGCTGACTCATCCCCTTGAGTGTCCGGCAGAGCCGTATGCGGCTTCCCACGTAAATATCAACGGGATGGGGATGCTCGGCCATCGTCCTCTCCTCAATCTGGCGCCAGCCGCCATGCTACTGAAGTTTAACCGGCGATGGTATCAGGGCCACAAATTCACTTCCGGATTGCTCAATATCGAGCTTCGTGATGCCGCTCCGACATGCTCATTCAGATGGCCGAAAGGTGCTTGCAGAGATGGTTGGGAGCCGCTTTCAGCGACTGTTACCTATACTGTTACCTATTTCCTTGAATTTGAGATTTCTCATTAGCCAAAAGGCTGTAACTATCTGATTTTGTTGGTAGCGGGGGAGGGATTCGAACCCCCGACACGCGGATTATGATTCCGCTGCTCTAACCGACTGAGCTACCCCGCCGCCGAGCGCGCGATATAGGTCCGGCGGGCTGCGCCTGTCAAGACGCTTGGGCGCGACGCGGCCGGGCCCCCTCAGAGGTCGCCGAGCAGCGGCCGGACCTCCTTCGCGAAGCGTTCGAGCTGCGCCATCTCCTCGCCGTCGGGGCCCGTCGGGTCCATGACGAAGTGGCGCACGCCCGCGGCGTGGAAGGCGCGGATCTTCTCCGCCACCTGCTCCGGCGTGCCGAGCGCGGCGTAGCGCTTCGCGGGCTTGCGGAAGTCCATGGCGTAGCGCCGCGTGAGGTGCGCGGTCGCCTTGTCCCAGGCGGTGTCGAAGTCGTCGTCGATACGGAAGAAGTAGAGGTGCCCCGTGCCGTAGCGGTCCACCGTGCGGCCGGCCTTCGCCATCTCCTGCTCGATGGTGGCGAGGGATTCGGCGAACATCTCCGGCGTGACGACATAGGAAATCCAGCCGTCGCAGAGCTGCGCCGCGCGCCGCAACGCCGCGCCCGACCGGCCGCCGACCCAGAGCGGCGGGCCGCCGGGCTGCACGGGCTTCGGCAGCATCTGCGTCTCGGGGATGTCGAAGTGGCGGCCCTTGTGGCTCACCTTCTCGCCGGTCCAGAGCTTGCGGATGACCTCGATGGATTCGGAGACGCGGGCGCCGCGCTCCTTGTGGGGCACGCCGACGGCGGCGAATTCGCCGGGGAACTCGCCGCCCACGCCCGTGCCGAAGATGAAGCGACCGCCCGAAAGGTTGTCGAGCGTCGAGGTCAGCTTGGCCGTCAGCGCCGGGTGACGCAGCGCCAGCAGGTAGACGCCGGTCGCCACCGTCACCTTGTCGGACAGCGCAGCGGCCTGGGCGAGCTGCAGCAGCGGGTCCATGATCGGCACCGCGAAGGCGATGTGATCGCCCAGCCAGATCGAGCTGAAGCCGTTGTCCTCGGCCAGCTTCACGGTGGCGATCGCCGCCTCCCGGTCCGCCATCCGCCCCATGAACCCGAACTCGGTCTTCTCCGCCAGTTTCAGCGCCATCTCCCGGCCTCCCCTTTGCCTAATGCGATCCGCCGCGCCACTATTCTGGAGATTGTCGCGGCCACAGGCCAGCCATGAACGGGGAGAGGCGCCATGCCGGTAAGAGCGGGACTGGGATTCGGGGAGCTGCCCTTCTCGGGCGCGGCGGCGTTCTGGGACTGGATCGACATGCTGGAGGCGGGCGGGGTCAACAGCTTCTGGCAGTCCGACCGCATCGCTTCGTCGCGCCCGCACCTGGAGCCGATGACCGTGCTGGCCGCCATCGCCGGGCGGACGAGGAAACTGAAATTCGGCATGAACGTCGCCTCGCTGGCGCTCAGGGAGCCGGTGCTGCTGGCCAAGCAGTGCGCGACGATCGACTTCATTTCCGGCGGCGGACGGCTGCTGCCGGCCTTCGGCATCGGCGCCAAGCTGGCCCCGGACTGGGAGGCCACGGGCACGCCGCTGGCCGGCCGCGGCGCGCGCGCCGACGAGGCCCTGGAGATCATCATGCGGCTCTGGCAGGGGGAGACGGTGGACTTCGACGGCCGCTTCTTCCAGCTCAGGGGCGCGCGCATCTCGCCGACGCCGGTGAATCCGCGCATCCCCATGTGGATCGGCGGCTCGACCGCGGCGGCGGTGAAGCGGACCGCGAAGTACGGCACCGGCTGGCAGGCCGCTTTCGAGACGCCGGCGCAACTCGCGCCCGTCATCCGCTCGATCCGGGAGACCGCCATCGCCCAGGGCCGCCAGGTGCCCGAGGACCATTTCGGCGCGGGCTTCCCCTTCCGCTTCGGCAGCCCGGACGATCCGGCGGTGGCGAAGGAGATGGAGCGGTTTTCGAAGCGGCTGAAGCGCGATCCCTCGGACTATTTCGTCGTCGGCGATGCGGGAACGATCCTGAAACGGCTGCGCGAATATGTCGGCGCCGGGGCGAGCAAGTTCATCCTGCGCCCCGTCGGCGACGGCGACGCCGAACTGTTCGACCAGACGCGGCGCTTCATCGAGGAGGTTCAGCCCGACCTCATGGACATCCCCATGCCCGAGGCGGCGTGAGGATTTGCATTTCTCAACGGCGTCCTCGGGCTTGACCCGAGGACCCAGTTCTTTGGTTCGCTGGGCCCTTGGATCAAGTCCAAGGGCGCCGGAATCAATTCAGGTGATCGTACTCAAAAAGCGGTATCAGCCCTTCGCGAAGAATCCCCGCAGCACCCGCTCGTAGATCGCCGTCAGCTTCGGGATGTCGGCTATGGCGCAGCGTTCGTCGACCTTGTGCATGGTCTGGCTGACAAGGCCGAACTCGACCACCGGACAGGCGTTCTTGATGAAGCGCGCGTCCGAGGTGCCGCCCGTCGTCGAGAGGTCGGGCTCGACCGAAAGCTCGGCCAGAATGGCGTCGTGCAGGTTGGCCGTCAGATCGCCGGGCTCGGTCAGGAACGGGTCGCCGGAATTGCGCACCGTCAGCGTGTAGTCGCCGCCGACGCTGTCGCAGGCGGCGCGGATCTTCGCCTCCAGCCCGGCGGCGTTCTGCAGCGTGTTGTAGCGGACATTGAAGAACGCCTGGCCGCTGGCCGGAATGACGTTGGAAGCGGTGTTGCCGACGTCGATCGTGGTGATCTCCAGGTTCGACGGCTGGAAGTGCTCGTTGCCGTCGTCCAGGTCGATCGCCGCAATGCGGTCGAGCATCTTCACCAGCCGCGGCAGGGGATTGTCGGCCAGGTGCGGATAGGCGATGTGGCCCTGGGTGCCGTTGACCACCAGCCGGCCGGAGAAGGAGCCGCGGCGGCCGATCTTGGCCATTTCGCCCAGGGTGACGGGGTTGGTCGGCTCGCCCACCAGGCAGGCGTCGATGGTCTCGCCCCGCTCGGCCATCCAGTCGAGCACCTTTGTCGTGCCGTTGATCGCCGGGCCCTCCTCGTCGCCGGTGATCAGGAAGGCGATCGAGCCCGTGAACCCGTCGGCGATGACGCGCTCGGCCGCCTCCACCATGCAGGCGATGGCGGTCTTCATGTCGGTGGCGCCGCGGCCGTAAAGCTGGCCGTCCTCGATTTCCGCACCGAAGGGGTCGTGGCGCCAGGCCGCGGCGTCGCCGACGGGGACGACGTCGACATGGCCGGCGAAGCAGAAGACCGGGCCCTCGGCGCCGTAGCGGGCGTAGAGATTCTCCACGTCCGGCGTGCCTTCCTCGGAGAAGGTCAGGCGGTGACAGGCGAAGCCCAGCGGTTTCAGCGCCGCCTCCAGGCAGTCCAGCGCGCCGGCTTCGGCCGGGGTCACGGACGGGCAGCGGATCAGGTCGCGGGCGAGGTCGAGGGCGTCGGTCATGGAGGCTTCACCGGTCGTTGGATCGTCGCACGTAGAAGAATGACGGCGTGCCCGGGCTCGACCCGGGCACACGGTTCTTCGGTTCGCTCGGCCCTCGGGTCAAGCCCGAGGAAGCCGACGGATGGTCATTCCGCTGCCTGCTTCGGCGACGGCGAATTCTTCCCGGCATAGCCGTCGCGGGTCTGCGGCAGCTTCATGCCGAGCAGGCCGGAGGCGACGACGGTGCGCAGCACCTGCGCCGTGCCGCCGCCGATGGTGAACATGCGCGCGTCGCGCACCATCCGCTCCATCGGCGCATCGCGCGAATAGCCCTTCGCGCCGAAGACCTGCAGCGCGTCGTTGGTCACCTTGATCGCCATTTCCGAGGCGAAGACCTTGGCCTGGGCGGCCGAATAGGGATCGGGGAAGGGGCTGCCGTCCGGTCCGCGGCTACGGGCGGCGCCGTGCAGCATCAGCCGCGCTGCGTCGACCTGGATCGCCATGTCGGCCAGCATCCATTGCAGGCCCTGGAACTCGGCGATGGGGCGTCCGAACTGCACCCGCTCCAGGGCGTAGTCGCGGGCATGCTCCAGCGCGCCTGCCGCGATGCCCAGCGCCATCGTGCCGGCGCCGACACGCTGGGAGTTGTAGGCGTTCATCAGGTCGGCGAAACCGCGCCGGAAGCCGGAAGGCGGCATCAGCACGCGCGACTCGGGCAGCGCCAGATCCTCGAAGATCACCTCGGCTTCCGGAATACCGCGCAGGCCCATGGTGGGCTCCCGCTTGCCGATACGCAGGCCTTCGTCCTCCTCGCGCACGGCGATGAAACCGCCGATGCCGAGTTCGTTCCCGTCCTCGTCGAAGGCGCGGGCGAAGATCAGGTGCAGCCGGGAGACCCCGCCGCCGGTGATCCAGTGTTTCCTTCCGTTCAGCACCCAGCGGTCGCCGCGCTTCTCGGCGCGGGTGGTCATCTCGGTCGCCGCCGAGCCCGCCTCCGGCTCGGTGATGCAGATCGCCGGCTTGTCGCCCGAGAGCACGAAATCGGCGGCCATGCGGCGCTGCTCGGGCGTGCCGTAGGTCAGGATGGCGGAGATCGCGCCCATGTTGGATTCCACGGCGATGCGGCCGGTGACGCCGCAGACCTTCGCCATTTCCTCGATCACCAGCACGGCGTCGAGAAAGCTCCGGCCCTGGCCGCCGAGATCCTCCGGGATGGTCAGGCCCATCAGCCCGGCCTCCTTCAGGGTCTCCACGTGATCCCAGGGATAGGCTTCGGTGCGGTCGATCTCCGCGGCGCGCGGGGCGATGACGTCGCGCGCAATTTCCCGGGCCTTCCGCTGCAGGGCCTGTTCCTCGGGGCTCAGCTCGATCTGCATGGACGGTGTCCTCCTCAGCGCTTCGATACCATCGGCATGCCCCGGATTTCACGCACAAGTTTGCGCACCATGGCGGGCCGGAAGGCCTCGAAGCTGTCAGCGGCGATGACGAACGCGCCGGGGCCGGCAATCAGCCAGTCCTGAAAGTACTGGCCCAGGCGCGGCTCGTCGCTGAGGATCGGCAGGCCGTTGACCGTGATGCCGCGCCGGATCGCTTCCGCCCGGGTCTCGCGCAGCAGGGGCGGGCCGCGGTTGACGCCGTCGCCCGAAAGGTCGACCACCCGCCGCGCCGCCGGGAAGGGCGCGCGGTCGAGATGGCCGAAACAGAACCGGAGCGCCGCGCCGATCTTCGTGCCCCGGAAGCGGAAGGCGCGAGGCGCCGACCAGATCCGGGCGGCCAGCCCCTGCGCCGACGCCGCGCCGTCGATGCGGGTCCACGGGACCACCACGGCCTGCTCGGCGTCCGACGACCATTGCACCAGAGAGAGCGCCACGGCGCCGACTTCACCCTGTTCGATGGCGTCGGTCACCGTGGGGTGGGCGATCGCCTCGGCGACGCCGCGCATCTGCAGGCCGTACTCGCCGGCGTCGACGCTGGCCGAGACGTCGACCGCCAGCACGATGGCGACATCGACGGCCTGGGCGCGGGCGGGGGCTTGCGGCAGCAGGGCGAGAAGGCCGACCATGGCCGCGACCAGCAGAACCGGGAGAACGCTGCGATGACGGGCAACGCCTATGACTCCGGACGGCTCAACCTGCCCTTCGTCGGGCACTGCACCTTCGCCAAGCAGCCCGTCTGTCTCGACTGGGACCGGATCGAGGCCGACGTCGCCGTCTTTGGCGCGCCCTACGACATGGGGACCCAGTACCGGGCCGGCGCGCGTTTCGGCCCCCGCGCGATCCGCGAGGCCTCGACCCTGTTCTCCTTCGGCCATGGCGGCGCCTACGATTTCGAGGATGACGTGACCTACCTTCCCGCCGATCGGGTGCGCATCGTGGACATCGGCGACGCCGACATCATCCATACCGATACCACGAAAAGCCATGCCAACATCGAAGCGGGCGTGCGGCGCATCCTGGCTGCGGGGGCGCTGCCGGTGGTTCTCGGCGGCGACCATTCGGTCCACATCCCCTGCATCCGGGCCTTCGACGACCGGCCGCCGGTGCATATCGTCCACATCGACGCCCATCTCGATTTCGTCGACGAACGCCACGGCGTCCGCTACGGCCACGGCAATCCGCTCAGGCGCGCCTCGGAGATGGCGCATGTCACAGGCTTCAGCCAGCTCGGCATCCGCAACGTCTCCTCGTCGAACCGCGACGACTACGCCGCCGCCCGGGCCGCCGGCTCCGACATCCTCTCGGTCCGGCAGTTCAGGAAGCTGGGCGTGGACGGCGTGCTGGCGCGGGTGCCGGCGGACCGGCGCTATTACCTGACCATCGACATCGACGGCTTCGATCCGTCGATCGCGCCGGGCACCGGCACGCCGAGCCACGGCGGCTTTCTCTACTACGAGATCCTGGAGTTCCTGCAGGGGCTGGCCGGCCGGGGCGAGATCGTCGGCGTCGACCTGGTCGAGGTGGCGCCCGACTACGACCGCGACGGCACCACCGCCTTCCTGGCCGCGCAGTTGCTCATGAACCTGCTGGGTTTCGTCTTCCACGCCAGGGGCCTGAGCGCGTAGCGCAGGCGTCGGGCTTCCGATTGATGATGGGTTCGACCCCTTCCCGCCTCCGCTGGCGCGGACGCAACCCTCCCCCTTGTCCAAGGGGGAGGGCCGGGGAGGGGGATTACTCCGTGCTGGCAAGCGGTTCGCCGTTGCCGCGCGACAATTGAAGCGTCAGTTGCGGAACTGTTCTCAACCGACTAATCTGGTTGAGTCTTTTGTCTCCACCGATTCGCGTGCCCGGCTTCGATGACCAATGCCCGCCTCGATCTGCTGACCGACTATCCGTTCCAGCGCCTGCGGGACCTGCTGGATGGCACCGAGGGTGGGGGTCCGACGCTCAATTTCGCGCTCGGCGAGCCGCAGCTGGGTCCGCCGCCGCTGTTGATGGACGCGCTGGCGAAGGACGCCGCCGGTTTCGGCAAGTATCCGGCGGCCAACAGCACGCCGGAACTGCGCCGCGCCATCGCCGACTGGCTCGACCGGCGCTATGGCCTGACCGGCGGCGCGGCGATGGACGCCGAAACCGAGATCATGCCGCTCAACGGCACGCGCGAAGGGCTCTACAACATCGCCCAGCTGGTGGTGCCCGCGGTCCGCGCGGCGACCCGGCCGCTGGTGCTGGTCCCGAACCCCTTCTACCAGTGCTATCTGGGCGCTGCGACCATGGCCGGCGCGGAGGTCCACCTGATGCCGGCGACGGCGGCGAACGGCTTCCTGCCCGATCTCGAGGCGCTGGAGGAGGACGTTCTGAAGCGCGCGGCGCTGCTCTACATCTGCACGCCGGCCAATCCGCAGGGCTCGATCGCCGACGCGGGCTGGCTCCGACGCGCGCTGGAGATCGCGCGCGCCCACGGCATCGTGCTGGCGCTGGACGAGTGTTACGCCGAAATCTACGACGAGACGCCGCCGCCGGGCGGGCTGGAGGTCGCGGCGGCGACGCCGGAGCGGTTCCGCAATCTCGTCGTCTTCCATTCGCTCTCCAAGCGTTCCAGCGCGCCGGGCCTGCGCTCGGGCTTCATGGCCGGCGATCCCGATCTGGTCGCGCGCTATGCGAAGCTGCGCAGTTTCGGCGGCGCGCCGCTGCCGAACCCGGTGGCGGCGGCCTCCACGGCGCTCTGGCGCGACGAGGAACATGTCGGAAAGACCCGCGACCACTACCGCGCGCTGTTCGATCTGGCCGACCAGAAGCTGGGCAACCGCAAGGGCTATGCCCGCCCCGCCGGCGGATTCTTCCTGTGGCTCGACGTCGGCGACGGGGAGGCCTTCGCCGCCCGCCTCTGGCAGCGCACGGGCGTGCGCGTGCTGCCCGGCGGCTATCTCGCCCGCGACGGGGCGGACGGCAATCCGGGCCGGCCCTTTGTCCGCGTCGCCCTGGTGCACGACCGCGAGACCGTGGCCGACGCGCTCACCAAGATTTCCGAACTGATGGAGTAGTCCGCCATGGCCGGATCCACCGCCAGCAGAACCGGCATCTCCTTCGCCGCGCCTGAACTGAAACGCTTCCTCGGCCGGCGTCTGGTCGAACTCGCCGGCGTGGGTCTGGCCGCGGCTGTCCTGGCCGCCATCGTGGCTGTCGCCAGCCATGACCCGGCGGACCCGAGCTGGAACCGCGCCGGGGCGGGCGAGACGGCGAACCTGCTGGGTCCGGCAGGCGCGGTGTTCGCCGACCTGATGCTGCAGCTCATGGGCCCGATCGCCCTGATCGTGCTGGCCGTGCCCTTCTGTCACGCGCTCCGCATCATCGCCCACCGGCCGGCTTCCGCCCTGCGCTGGCGCGGCGCCGTGACGGTGTTCGCGGCCTGCTGCGGGGCCATGGGGCTCGGCGCGCTGGCGCCCTGGTTCGCCGCGCCGCCGGCGCATTTCGGCGGCGTGCTGGGCGCCGCGGGCGCCGGCATGGCCGCCTTCATCGACGGCGCGCCGGTCTGGGCGGGTGCGGCCACGGGCGCGCTGCTGGCCATCTTCGCCTTTGCCGGACTGGCCTGGGCGAGCGCCGTGCCGCCGGGCTGGATGGCGCTGCCCTTCTCGGCGCTGGGCGGCCTGACCCGTCGCCGCGGGACGGACGCTGGCCGGGACGATGCCGCAGATGAAGGAGAGACGATCTCGGAGCGCCGGACCGCGAAGCCGAAGAAGACGAAGGCCACGAAGACGCAGCGTGTCGCGCCGACACCGGTCCGGACCAGGCCCGGCCAACGCGCGGCAAAGGAGCGTGAACCCGAACTCGACCTCGGCGCGAAGGACGGCGAGGAGCCGAAGCTGCCGCCGCTCGGCCTGCTCTACGAGCCTACGGCGGACGACTATCCGGCCCGCGCCGGCGCCGATGCGCTTGAGCAGAACGCGCGCATGCTGGAAAGCGTGCTGGACGACTTCGGCGTCAAGGGCGAAATCACCGATGTCCGCCCCGGCCCGGTCGTCACCCTCTACGAACTCAAGCCCGCGCCGGGCACCAAGTCCTCCCGCGTTATCGGGCTGGCCGACGACATCGCCCGCTCGATGAGCGCAATCTCGGCCCGCGTCGCCGTGGTGCCGGGGCGCGACGCGCTGGGCATCGAACTGCCCAACAACACCCGCGAGGTGGTCTATCTGCGCGAGATGCTGGCCTCGGCGGCCTTCGAGAAGAACCCGGGCACGCTGGCGCTGGCGCTGGGCAAGGACATCGGCGGCGAGCCGGTCTTCGCGGACCTGGCCCGCATGCCGCATCTGCTGATCGCGGGCACCACCGGCTCGGGCAAGTCGGTCGCCGTCAACACCATGATCCTGTCGCTCCTCTACCGCATGACGCCGGAGCAGTGCCGCATGATCATGATTGACCCGAAGATGCTGGAGCTGTCGGTCTACGAGGGCATTCCGCACCTGCTGACGCCGGTGGTCACGGAGCCGAAAAAGGCGGTCGTGGCCCTGAAATGGGCGGTCAAGGAGATGGAATCCCGCTACCGCAAGATGTCGGACCTCAACGTCCGCAACATCGCCGCCTTCAACGAGCGGGTGAAGGAGGCGGCGGCGAAGGGTGAGACCCTGTCCAAGCGGGTGCAGACGGGCTTCGATCCGGAGACCGACGAGCCGGCCTACGAGGACGTGCCGCTGGATACCGAGCCGTTGCCGCAGATCGTCATCGTCGTCGACGAGATGGCCGACCTGATGCTGGTCGCCGGCAAGGACATCGAGGGCGCGATCCAGCGCCTGGCGCAGATGGCGCGGGCCGCCGGCATCCACCTGATCATGGCAACGCAGCGCCCGTCGGTGGACGTCATCACCGGCACCATCAAGGCGAACTTCCCGACCCGCATCAGCTTCTCGGTCACCTCGAAGATCGACAGCCGCACCATCCTGGGCGAGCAGGGCGCCGAGCAGCTGCTGGGTCAGGGCGACATGCTCTACATGCCGAACGGTTCGCGGATCGTGCGCGTGCACGGTCCCTTCGTTTCCGACGGCGACGTGGAGAAGATCACCCGCTGGCTGGCGAAGACCGGGCGTCCCCAGTACCTGGAGGACGTCACCAAGGAGCCCGAGGACGACGGCGACGGCTTCACCGGCGAGGGCGGCGGGTCGTCGGACGATCCGCTGTTCGACCAGGCCGTGGAGGTCGTGGCGCGCTCGGGCAAGGCGTCGACCAGCTTCGTCCAGCGCCAGCTCAAGATCGGCTACAACCGCGCCGCCCGCATCGTCGAGCAGATGGAGGAAGAGGGCATGGTCTCGGCCGCGGACCATGTCGGCAAGCGCGAGGTCCTGCTGCGCAATCCGGACGAGGACTGAGGACCCGGCCCCGACCTGCGCCTCTTCGCTTGCAACCCGGCGCGTGACGGGGCTATGCCGGAACCGGAACAGATCCGGAGGAACGCAACATGGCCGACACGCCCGCTCCCGTCATCGACAAGGAAGCGCTGAAGCAGCGCTATGCAGAGGAGCGGGAAAAGCGCCTCCGGGCCGACGGCAACGACCAGTACCTGCAGCTCCGGGGACAGCTCGCGCACTATGCCGACGATCCCTACACCGCCTTCGTCCAGCGGGCGCCGGTCGCCGACCACGTGACCTTCGCCTTCATCGGCGGCGGCTTCGCCGGACTGGTGACCGGCGCGCGGCTGAAGGAAGCCGGACTCGACGACGTCCGCATCATCGAGAAGGGCGGCGACTTCGGCGGCACCTGGTACTGGAACCGTTATCCCGGCGCGCAGTGCGACACCGCCTCGATGATCTACATGCCGCTGCTGGAAGAGACCGGCCACATGCCGAGCGAGAAATACGCGCACGGGCCGGAAATCCGCGAACACTGCGTGCGCATCGCGACGCAGTTCGGCCTCTACGAGCACGCCCTGTTCCACACCGAGGTCGAGGACATCCGCTGGGACGAGGCGGCGAAGGTCTGGACGATCGAGACCAGCCGCGGCGACTGCTTCACCGCGCAGTTCGTCGGCATGGGCACCGGTCCGCTGCACGTACCCAAGCTGCCGGGCATCCCCGGCATCGAGGACTTTCGCGGCCACAGCTTCCACACCAGCCGCTGGGACTACGCCTACACAGGGGGCGATCCGGCCGATCCGCGGATGGAGAACCTCGCCGACAAGCGCGTGGCGGTCATCGGCACCGGCGCGACCGCGGTGCAGTGCGTGCCGCACCTCGCGAAGGCCTGCGAGCGGCTCTACGTCTTCCAGCGCACGCCCTCCTCTGTCGATGTGCGCGACAACCGCCCCATCGATCCGGACTGGTTCGGCGAGATCGCCACGCCCGGCTGGCAGGACCGCTGGCTGGAGAATTTCACCGCCAACCAGGGCGGGCTGACGATGGCGGAGGACTGGGTCCGGGACGGCTGGACCGAGATCTCGCGCCGGGTCCGCACCAAGATCATGCAGCTGCCGCCGGGCGAGATGACCATCGAGAAGATGATGGCGGTCTACGAGGATTCGGACTTCGAGAAGATGGAGGAAATCCGCCGCCGCGCCGAGACGGTGGTGCAGGACCCGGAGACGGCGGAGAAGCTGAAGGCCTGGTACCGGCAGCTCTGCAAGCGGCCCTGTTTCCACGACGCCTATCTTCAGGCTTTCAACGAGCCCTCCACGCAGCTGATCGACACCGACGGCAAGGGCGTCGAGCGTATCACGGAGAAGGGCGTGGTCGCCCAGGGCCGGGAATACGAGGTCGACTGCATCATCTACGCCTCCGGCTTCGAGGTCGGCACCGAATGGACCCGCCGCGCGGGCTTCGACATCGCCGGCCGGGACGGGCAGCGGCTCTCGGAGCACTGGTCGAAGGGCATGCGGACGCTCCACGGCATCCACGCGCACGGCTTCCCCAACGCCTTCTTCGTGCAGCCGACCCAGGGCGCGAACCTGATCTCCAACGTGCCGCACAACCTGACCGAGGCGGGGCGGACCATCGGCCGTATCGTCGCCGAGGCGCTTTCAAGGGGCGCCGAAGAGGTCGAGGTCACCGCCGAGGCGGAGCAGAAGTGGATCGAGCTGCTGCTGACCGCGCCGGAGCGGCTGATCGGCGGGCCCGACTGCACGCCCGGCTACTACAACAACGAGGGCCAGCCGCGCGGGCCGGAGGACAAGCTCAACTTCGTCGGCTATCCGGCCGGCGCGCTGGCGTACTTCAGATACCTCAGGGAGTGGCGCGACAAGGGCGATTTCGCGGGGCTCGAATTCCGGTAGGCGGCGTCGGAGGGGCGGCTGATCGATCCCCTTGGCAGCTTGGGAAGCTTGTCGCCCTTGGACTCGATCCAAGGGCCCAGCGAACCGAAGGACTGGGTCCTGCGGTCAAGCCCCAGGACGCCAACGAGAAAATGTCAAGGTCCCGGGCCCTCGGATCAATTGCGGAACGCCGCCTCCATCTCGCGGCGGAAGGCCACCGTCGGGTCGGCGGCGTCGAATTCCACGTCGTCCCAGGTGACGGCCGCATCCTCGGCGATGTCGCGTTTCAGCTTCACCCCGTGCGCCAGGCCGAGCGGCAGCACGCCGGCCTTCAGCGACTCGTCGGCCCGCATGAGCCGGCCATAGACCGTGTAGCCGCCTTCGCCGTCCAGCATCTCGCCGGCCTTCAGCGGGCGCTTGGCGGTGGCGGCGACGTCGCCGCGGAATTCGCCGGTCGCGCCGGTGGGTTCGCCGCGCAAGGCCACCGAGGCGACCGAGATGCCGAGCTCCAGGCCGATCAGGTGATAGGGCCGCCAGAGCGCCGCATAGTCGCCGGTGTCGTCGACCACGAGGCCGTAGTCGGAGAAACAGCGGCGGACATAGTCGTCCGGCGCCTTGAAGGTGACATAGGTGCCCCAGCGGAGATCGTTCGGCACGGGCGCGCCGTCCCGGGTCTCGCAGGAGACCACCTCGACGGTGCCCTCGTGCTCCAGCACGCCGCCCAGATTGTGCGGGCGCAGGATCGAACAGAGCTCCTCGACCGCCGCGGGCGGGAAGCTCAGGCCATGGCTCTGCGGCGTCAGTCCGCAGGCATTGGCCACCGCCGCCATCTCGATCGCCGACTTGGTGCCGTCCAGGAAGGAGTTGAACATCTGCGGGTTCATGCCGGAGGCGGCCGCGTGTTCGGCGGTCAGGCCGTAGTAATCCCAGACCGTGTCCGGCGTGGAGCGGTGATAGACCGGGCGGTACTTGGTGCCCTTGCCGGCGCAGACCACCTCCAGGCCGATGGCCCGCGCCCAGTCGACCTGCTCGGAAATCAGCGCCGGCTGGTCGCCATAGGCCATTGAACAGACCACGCCGGCCTCCGCCGCGCGCCGCGCCAGCAGCGGCCCGGCCAGCACGTCGGCCTCGACATTGACCATGACCACATGGCGCCTGTTGCGGAACGCCGCGAGCGCATGCTGGATGCCGGCGGCCGGGTGGCCGGTCGCGTCGATGACGACGTCCAGCGCGTCCGCCTCGATCAGCTTCATCGCGTCCTGCCCGCACCAGGTCTTGCCGGTCTTCAGCGCGTCCGCCGGGTCCTTCGCGTCGATCCGCTCGTCCGGCCAGCCGGTGGTCCGGCAGCTTTCGGCGGCGCGGCCCTCGGCCAGGTCGACCACGCCCAGCAGATGCATCCCCGGCGTGCGGCGGCACTGGGCCAGGAACATGGAACCGAACTTGCCGGCGCCGATCAGCCCGACGCGGACGGGCCGGCCCTTCGCTTCGGCTTCCTGCAGCAGACGGTAGAGATTCATGGGCTTGTCCTCCCGGGCGTTCGCCGCGCGTTTTCAGACCGGCGCGATCTTCTCCAGCGGCTCGTCGCGGCCCGCGGGCATGGATTCGCGCAGTGACGCCACCAGTTCGTCCCGGACCTTCCGGTAGCCCGGATCGTCCCACAGATTGAACCACTGCCGGGGATCGTTGGCGAGGTCGTAGAGCTCGCCCTCCTCGCCGGTGAAGTAGTTGCCGGGTTCGTAGACCGTGACGATCCAGTCGCGCGTGGTCATGGTGACGAGATCGACGTCGGTTTCCTCGAAGCGGTCGTGCCATTCGGTGAAGGTGCAGTTGCGGTCCGCACCGGCCGCCTCGTCGAGCGGCAGCGGCGCGCCCTGCATCTCCGGATCCGGGGCCAGCCCCGCGATGGCGCAGATGGTGGGCGCCAGGTCGACATGGCCGACGGGCGCGTCGACGCGGCCGGGCGCGGCGTTCGCCGACGGCGCGGGCCGCCAGAACATGGGCACGCGCATCAGGGAGTCCACGTGGTACGGCCCCTTGAACAGCATGCCGAAGTCGCCCTGGAACTCGCCGTGATCGGTGGTGTAGAGCACGTCGGTGTCCGCGTCCCAGCCGCGCGCGCCGATGGCGTCCATGACCCGGCCCACGGCCTCGTCGATCAGCTCGTTCTCGACATGGGTGACGGCGTCGATCTCCCGGATCTGGTCGGGCGTCAGGTCGGCGGGCCGGAAGCTGGGCGGCGTCTCGAAGTTGAAGCGGCGGCGGCCCTCGTACCAGTCCAGCCAGTGCCGGGGCTTGCCCGCCAGAAGCTCGCGGCAGGCCTCCGCCGAGCCCGGATAGCCCGCCGGCAGGTCGAGGTCGCGCCAGTTCACGCGGCCCAGCTGCGACTGCGGCGGGTCCCAGGGATGGTGCGGGTCGGGGAAGCTGAGCCAGAGGAACCACGGCGCGTCGCCCGCCAGGCTCTCCAGCCAGTCGATGGCGCGGTCGGCCGTCCAGTCGGTGTGGTAGAGGTCGCGCGGGATCGGGTTGTGCCAGACCTGCGGCGCGCCGGTGTCGCCGCCGCCGGCGCCGTTGACCTGCCGCCCGACGACCGTCTGGTAGTAGTCCTCGACATGGTCCGGATACCGGTCGGCCAGCCATTTCGGGTAGTGGAACAGGCTGCGCCCAGGGCGGCCGGTATGGCCCGCCAGTTCCATGCGGTCGAAGCCCCGGTGCGGGCCGAAATTCCCCGCCGCGGCGGCGCGGTTCTCGAAGAAGCCGGTATGGGAGGCGGGCTCGAAATGCGCCTTGCCGATCAGCGCCGTGGCGTAACCGGCGTCATTGAGGATGCGGGCCACGTGCGGCGCGTCCTCGGGCAGCGGAATGCCGTTGGAGACGACGCCGTGGCGGCGGATGTGCTGGCCCGTCAGGATGGTCGACCGCGCCGGCATGCAGACCACGTTCTGGTTCCGCGCCTGGTCGTAGACCACGCCTTCGCCGGCCAGCCGGTCCAGCACGGGCGTGCGCGCGACCCGGCCGCCGGTGCAGCCCAGCGCGTCATGGCGCTGCTGATCGGTGGTGATCAGCAGGACGTTTCGGCGTTTCAACGAAGAGCCCTCCCCAAGACCCGTTTGCAAGTCGCGGGCAGAGTGGGCCAAACGGCGTCCGTCCACAAGCCGATGCGGGGCGGCGATGCCGGTTTTGCGCGGGACAGGCCCCGCCCTATGTTGTAGCCAGCGAACAGCGAATTCCTGCCGAAGGAGACCCTCAGATGAGCACCAGCGATCCGATCGTCGTCGTGGGCATGGCCCGCACCCCCATGGGCGGCTTCCAGGGTGAACTGGCCGGCGAGACCGCCGCCGTGCTGGGCGCCGCCGCCATCCGCGCCGCGCTGGAGCGCGCCGGCCTGAGCGGCGAGGACGTCGAGGAAGTGATCATGGGCAACGTGCTGCCCGCCGGCCAGGGACAGGCCCCCGCCCGCCAGGCTTCCAAGGGCGCCGGCATCCCGGACGCCACGGGCTGCACGACGATCAACAAGATGTGCGGCTCCGGCATGAAGGCGGCGATGTTCAGCCACGACCTGCTGCTCGCCGGCGTCAACAACGTCATGGTCGCCGGCGGCATGGAGTCCATGACCAACAGCCCCTACCTGCTGCCCAAGGCCCGCGGCGGCCTCCGCCTCGGCCATGGCGAGGTCAAGGACCACATGTTCCTGGACGGCCTGGAGGACGCCTATGACAAGGGCCGGCTGATGGGCACCTTCGCCGAGGACTGCGCCCAGCACTACCAGTTCACCCGCGACCAGCAGGACGAGTACGCCATCCGCAGCCTGAAGCGGGCGCAGACCGCGCAGGCCGATGGCACCTTCGCCGGGGAGATCGCGCCGGTGACGGTGAAGACCCGCAATGGCGAGGTGACGGTGGATTCCGACGAACAGCCGCGCAACGCCAACCTGGACAAGATCCCGACGCTGAAGCCCGCTTTCCGCAAGGACGGCACCGTGACGGCGGCGAATTCGTCGTCCATCTCCGACGGCGCGGCGGCGCTGGTGATGATGCGCCAGTCGGAGGCCGAGCGCCGCGGGCTGACCCCCATCGCCCGCATTCTCGGCCACACCAGCCACGCCCAGGCGCCCAACTGGTTCACCACCGCGCCGGTCAAGGCCATCGACAAGCTGCACGAGAAGCTCGGCTGGACGAAGGACGATGTCGACCTCTACGAGATCAACGAGGCCTTCGCCGTCGTCCCCATGGCCGCGATGCAGGAGCTGCAGCTCGATGCCGAGCGGGTCAACGTCAATGGCGGCGCCTGCGCGCTGGGCCATCCCATCGGCGCGTCGGGCGCGCGCATCATGATCACGCTGATCAACGCGCTGAAGGCGCGCAAGCTGGAGCGCGGCGTCGCCGGCATCTGCATCGGGGGCGGCGAGGCGACCGCCATCGGTATCGAACTGGTGAACTAGGCAGGTCCGCGCGCCGGGGTTGGCTGGGCCGGCCGGCGCGCGTTCTGACGAGACGGTCGCAACCACAATGGCGTCCTGGGGCCTGACCCCAGGACCCAGTCAATCGGCTTTGCTGGGCCCTTGGATCAAGTCCAAGGGCGTCAACGGTAATCGCCTGTGAACGATCCCTACGCCGCCGCGGCGCTTTCGGCCTCGACGATCCAGCCGCCGCCGAGCACCCGGTCGCCGTCGTAGAAGACGCAGGCCTGGCCCGGCGAGACGCCGAACTCCGGCTGATCGAAGCGCACTGTCGCCCAGCCGTCTTCGCCGGCGAAAAGCCGGGCCGGGGTGGCGGGCGCGGTGTTGCGGATCTTCGCCATGACCTCCAGGCCTTCCGGCGGGATCGTGTCGGCGCCCAGCCAGTTCAGTTCCTTCACCGTCAGCGCGTGGCAGGCGAGCGCATCGCGCGGGCCGACGACGACGCGCGCGCGCGCCGGATCGAGGCGGACGACATAGCGCGGCTCGGTCTCGCCGCCGCCTTCGCCGCCCAGTCCCAGGCCCTTGCGCTGGCCGATGGTGAAACCGATCACGCCGTCATGGCGGCCCAGCACCCGGCCGGACAGGTCGACGATCTCGCCCGGCACGCGGGCGTCGGGGCGCAGGCGCTCGATCACGCGGCGGTAGTCGCCGTTGGGCACGAAGCAGATATCCTGGCTGTCGGGCTTGGCCGCCACCGGCAGGCCCAGGCGCTCGGCGTGGGCGCGGACCGCCGGCTTGGGCAGGCCGCCCAGGGGAAAGCGCAGGAAGTCGAGCTGTTCGCGCGTGGTGGCGAACAGGAAGTAGCTCTGGTCGCGGCTGTCGTCGGCGGCGTTGCGCAGTTCCGGCCCGCCGGGTCCGACGGCGCGGCGGACATAGTGGCCTGTCGCCAGCGCCGCGGCGCCCAGGTCCTTCGCCGTCGCCAGCAGGTCGCGGAACTTCACCGTCTGGTTGCAGCGGATGCAGGGCACCGGCGTCTCGCCGCGCAGATAGGCGTCGGCGAAGTCGTCGACCACCGCGTCCCGGAAACGGCTTTCATAGTCCAGGACGTAGTGGGGGATGCCGATCCGGTCGGCCACGCGGCGGGCGTCGTGGATGTCCTGGCCGGCGCAGCAGGCGCCCTTGCGCGCCGTCGCCTGGCCGTGGTCGTAAAGCTGCAGCGTGATGCCGACCACGTCGTAGCCGGCTTCCTTGCAGAGCGCGGCCGTGACCGACGAGTCGACGCCGCCGGACATGGCGACGACGACGCGTGCGTCCGCCCGCGGGCCCGGGATTTCCAGATCGATGTCCATGACCGGCGCTATATATCGCGGCCGGCGCGAGGCGCAAGGACGCCTTGACGCCCGGTGCGGCAGGACGGATCGTGGTTACCCGACGCGAGAGATAACAAAAGGGAGTGCGTCATGAGGAACCTGATCCTTTCCGTTGCGGCCTGTCTGGCCCTCGCCGTCCCGGCCACGGCTGTCGCGGCGCAGAACGTCTATGACGAACCGGAGAAGTGCAAGGAAGTCCGCTTCTCCGACGTGGGCTGGACCGATATCACAGCCACGACGGCCGCCACCACGGTGGTGCTGGAGGCGCTGGGCTACAGTCCCGACGTGAAGGTGCTGTCGGTGCCGGTCACCTATACGTCGCTGAAGAACGCCGACATCGACGTCTTCCTGGGCAACTGGATGCCGACGATGGAAGCCGATCTGGCCCCCTACCGCGAGGAAGGCAGCGTCGACGTGGTCGGCGTCAATCTGGAGGGCGCCAAGTACACCCTGGCCGTGCCGCAATACACCTATGACGCGGGACTGCAGGATTTCTCCGATATCGCCGAGTTCCGCGAACAGCTCGACGGCAAGATCTACGGCATCGAGCCGGGCAATGACGGCAACCGCCTGATCCTCGACATGATCGCCGCCGACGCCTTCGGCCTGAACGGCTTCGAGGTCGTCGAAAGCTCCGAGCAGGGCATGCTGGCGCAGGTCGGCCGCGCGGTGAAGAACAAGGAACACATCGTCTTCCTGGGCTGGGCCCCGCACCCGATGAACGCCAATTACGACATGGCCTATCTGTCGGGCGGCGACGACTATTTCGGCCCCGATTACGGCGGCGCCACGGTCTATACCAATGTCCGCCAGGGCTATCTGGAGGAGTGCCCGAACGTGGCCCGGTTCCTGAACAATCTGAAGTTCACGCTGGCCATGGAGAACGAGATCATGGGCGCGATCCTGAACGAGGATCAGGATCCCGAGAATGCGGCCCGGGCCTGGCTGAAGAACCATCCCGAGATGCTGGAAACCTGGCTGAAAGGCGTCCGCACCACCGCGGACGGCAATGCGCTGGAAGCGGTGAAGGCGGAGCTCGGCATCTGAACCGGCCCCCGGGCGCGGGCGGCGCCGGGGCGCCGTCCGCCGCCTGAGCGGGGCGGCGCAGCGAGGGGGCGCGGGCGCGGATGGACTGGCTGACGGAGCGAAAGATCCCGATCGGAGGCTGGGTCCGCGACCTGGTCGACTGGATCACCGACAATCTCGACTGGTTCTTCGACGCCGTTTCGGTGGGACTGGAGACCATGATCGGCGGCCTGCTCTGGCTGCTGCAGACGCCGCACCCGTTCATCGTCATCGCCTTCACGGGTGCATTGGCCTGGGCGCTGAAACGCTCCATCGCCTTCACCGCCTTCGTCGTCCTCTCGCTGTTGCTGATCATCAACCAGGACTACTGGGAGGAGACGACCGAGACCCTGGCGCTGGTGCTGTCGGCGGCGCTGGTCTGCATGGCCGCGGGCGTGCCGCTGGGAGTCGCCGCGGCGCACCGCCCCTGGCTCTACAAGGCGATCCGGCCGGTGCTCGACCTGATGCAGACGATCCCGACCTTCGTCTATCTGATTCCGGCGCTGATCCTGTTCGGGCTGGGCATGGTGCCGGGGCTGATCGCCACCGTGATCTTCGCCCTGCCGGCGCCGATCCGGCTGACCCATCTCGGCGTCAGCTCGACGCCGAAGCCGCTGATCGAGGCCGGCGAGGCCTTCGGCGCCACGGGCTGGCAGCTGCTGTGGAAGGTGGAACTGCCCTACGCCCTGCCGTCGATCCTGGCGGGGCTGACGCAGACCATCATGCTCTCGCTCTCCATGGTGGTCATCGCCGCCCTGGTGGGCGCGGACGGCCTGGGCGTGCCGACGCTGCGCGCGCTCAACACCGTCAACATCGCCAAGGGCTTCGAGGTCGGCCTCGCCATCGTGCTGATCGCCATCATCCTCGACCGGCTCTGCCGCCGCGACGACGGCCCCGCCGGCCGATGAGCGCGCCCGTCGTCCGTTTCCGCGACGTCGACATCGTCTTCGGCGAGAAGCCGGCCCGGGCCCTGCCCATGATCGACCGGGGCATGAGCCGCGCCGAGATCCAGGCCGAGACCGGCAATGTGGTGGGCGTGAAGGGCGCCAGCCTGGATGTCAACGCGGGCGAGATCGTCGTCCTGATGGGGCTGTCGGGTTCGGGCAAGTCGACGCTGCTGCGCTGCGTCAACGGGCTCACCCGCGCCACGCGCGGCGAGGTGACGGTTCATGACGGCGAGCGCGAGGTCGAGGTCACGCGCTGCCCGGCCTCCGAGCTGCGGCGCCTGCGCACCGGCCGGGTCGCCATGGTGTTCCAGCAGTTCGCGCTGCTGCCCTGGCGCAGCGTCGCCGAGAATGTCGGCTTCGGGCTGGAGCTTTCCGGCGTGCCGGCGCGGGAGCGCGCGGAGCGGGTGCGCCGCCAGCTGGCACTGGTGCATCTGGAGGACTGGGGCGACCGGCGCGTCGACGAGCTCTCCGGCGGCATGCAGCAGCGCGTCGGCCTGGCCCGCGCCTTCGCTACGGATGCGCCGATCCTGTTGATGGACGAGCCCTTCTCGGCCCTCGACCCGCTGATCCGCACCCGCCTTCAGGACGAACTGCTGGACCTGCAGACACGGCTGAAGAAGACCATCATCTTCGTCAGCCACGACCTGGACGAGGCGATCAAGCTGGGCAACCGCATCGCGATCATGGAGGGCGGGGAGATCGTCCAGACCGGCCAGCCGGAGGACATCGTGCTCAATCCGGCGAGCGACTACGTCGCCGATTTCGTCCGGCACATGAACCCGCTGCAGGTGCTGCGGGCCGCGACCATCATGCGCCCCGTGGCCAAGCTGGCGCGGGAGGGCGGCGCGGTGCTGCTGGAAGGCGGCTGGCGCATCGCCCTGAATGACGCGGGCGGTCCGGCATCGGCCCGCCGGGACGGCCATGACGTGGCGATCGTTCACCTGCAGGAGGGCGCGGTCGACATGATCCGGCCGGACACGGTGACGGCCGCGGGCCCGGACATCGTCATCCAGACGGCGATCGAACTCTGCGCCGGTTCGCGGGCGCCGGTGCTGGTGGTCGACGAGGGCCGGCTGGTCGGCGTGGTGGGCGATCAGGAGATCTACCGCGGCCTGCTGCGCCGCCGCGCCGACTGACCACACGACAATCCGTACCAATCCGCTCTTGATTTTCGCCTGCAGTCCGATACATAGGGGACCAGAACGGTTCGGTATCGAAGCGGGCATGCCAAGGCCATGATGCGTCTGAGTAAAATGACGGACTACGCGGTGGTGATGATGGGCCATATGGGCCAGTCCACCGGCCGCGTCTTCGCGGCGACGCAGATCGCCGACGGCACCGGCGTGCCCCAGCCGACCGTCTCGAAGCTGCTGAAGGAACTGGCCCGCGGCGGACTGCTGGTCTCGATCCGGGGCGCGCAGGGCGGCTACCGGCTGGACCGCACGCCCGACGAAATCACCGTGGCCGAGATCGTCCAGGCCCTGGAAGGGCCCATCGCGCTGACCGCCTGTGTCGACGGCGCGGACGACAGTTGCCATGTCGAATCCTTCTGCGGCATGCGTGGTAACTGGAACAAGGTTAACAACGCCATCCGCACGGCGCTGGAGAGCGTCACGCTCGCCGACATGGCCGTGCAGCCGATGGCGTTTCCCCCGGCCGAACCCGTCCGGGAACGGGAAGAGGAGCGTATCTGAATGGCAGCACGGGCCGAAACCGTCGAACAGGTCGAGAGCCTCGCCGAGCGCTACAAGTACGGCTTCTCGACCGAGATCGACATGGATCTCGCGCCGAAGGGCCTCGACGAGGACATCATCCGCCTGATCTCGGCCAAGAAGGGCGAGCCCGACTGGCTGCTGGAATGGCGGCTGAAGGCCTATGCGCGCTGGCAGAAGATGCCGGAGCCGGGCTGGGCCTTCGTGGATCACCCGCCGATCGACTATCAGGACGCCTACTACTATGCGGCGCCGAAGAGCCAGGACAAGCCGAAGAGTCTGGACGAGGTCGACCCGAAGCTGCTGGAAACCTACGAGAAGCTGGGCATTCCGCTTCGCGAGCAGGAAGTGCTGGCCGGCGTGGAGGGTGCGCCGAAGGTGGCGGTGGACGCGGTCTTCGACAGTGTCTCCGTCGGCACCACCTATCAGAAGCAGCTCAAGGAAAAGGGCATCATCTTCTGCCCGATCTCGGAGGCGGTCCGCGACCATCCCGAACTGGTGCGGAAGTATCTGGGTTCGGTGGTGCCGTTTTCCGACAACAAGCACGCCTGCCTGAACTCGGCCGTCTTCACCGACGGCAGCTTCGTCTATATCCCCAAGGGCGTGCGCTGTCCCATGGAGCTGTCGACCTATTTCCGCATCAACCAGGAAAACACCGGCCAGTTCGAGCGCACGCTGATCATCGCCGACGAAGGCTCCTACGTCAGCTATCTGGAAGGCTGCACCGCGCCGATGCGCGACGAGAACCAGCTCCATGCCGCAGTGGTCGAGCTGATCGCGCTGGACGATGCGGAGATCAAGTACTCCACGGTGCAGAACTGGTATCCGGGCGACGAGAACGGCAAGGGCGGAATCTACAATTTCGTCACCAAGCGCGGCGCCTGCCGCGGCCGCAACTCCAAGATTTCCTGGACCCAGGTGGAAACCGGTTCGGCGATCACGTGGAAGTATCCGAGCTGCATCCTGCAGGGCGACAACTCGGTGGGCGAATTCTATTCGGTCGCCATCACCAACAACCGCCAGCAGGCCGACACCGGCACCAAGATGATCCACATCGGCAAGAACACGAAGTCGACGATCATCTCCAAGGGCATTTCGGCGGGCCACGCCAACCAGACCTATCGTGGCCTGGTGCGCATCCAGCCGGGCGCCGAGGGCGCGCGCAACTATACCCAGTGCGACTCGCTGCTGATCGGCGACCGGTGCGGGGCGCACACCGTGCCTTACATCGAATCGAAGAACCCCTCGGCCCGCGTCGAGCACGAGGCGACGACCTCGAAGATTTCCGACGACCAGCTGTTCTATTGCCGTCAGCGCGGCCTTTCCGACGAGGAGGCGGTGGCGCTGATCGTCAACGGCTTCTGCCGCGAGGTGATGCGGGAACTGCCCATGGAGTTCGCCGTCGAGGCGACCAAGCTGGTGGGCATCAGCCTGGAGGGCAGCGTCGGGTGAGTTTTGAAACACTGAGTGTCACCCCCGCCCTGTGCGGAGGGCCGGAGCGGCATCGCCGCACGTCGAATGGTTTGCCGGATGCCCGCACGAAGACGGGCATGACGACCGGGAGAGAGTTTGAATGCTGAAGATCGAGAACCTTCACGTCGAAGTGGACGGAAAGCCCATCCTGAAAGGCATCGACCTGGAAGTGGCGGCGGGCGAGGTGCACGCCATCATGGGGCCGAACGGCGCCGGCAAGTCGACGCTGGCCTATGCGCTGGCGGGCCGGGAAGGCTACGAGGTTACCGCGGGCAGCGCCACGTTCGAAGGGCGCGACATGCTGGCGATGGAGCCGGAGGAGCGCGCCGCGGCGGGGCTGTTTCTGGGCTTCCAGTACCCCGTGGAGATTCCGGGCGTCGCCACGCTCACCTTCCTGAAGACGTCGGTCAACGCACTGCGCCGCCAGCGCGACGAGGAAGAGCTGAGCGCGCTCGAGTTCATGAAACTGGTGCGCGAGAAGGCGAAGGATCTCGACATCGCCGAGGCGATGCTGAAGCGCCCGGTCAATGTCGGCTTTTCCGGCGGCGAGAAGAAACGCAACGAGATTCTGCAGATGGCCATGCTGGCGCCGAAGTTCTGCCTGCTCGACGAGACCGATTCCGGTCTCGACATCGACGCGCTGAAGATCGTCGCCGACGGCGTCAACGCGCTGCGCAGCCCGGAACGCGGCATGCTGGTCATCACCCACTATCAGCGCCTGCTGGACCACATCGTGCCCGACCGCGTGCACGTGCTGGCGGACGGCCGGATTGCCAAGTCCGGCGACAAGTCCCTGGCCCTCGAGCTCGAGGAAAAGGGCTACGCGGCGTTCGGTGCGGAAAAGGCGGCTTGAGGCGGCGATGAGCGACGTTCTCGATATCCTGCTTGCCGGCCATGACCGCGGTGATGCTGTCCGCAAGGCGGCGGCCGAGCGGCTGCGCGGCCGCGGCCTGCCGACGACGCGGCAGGAGGACTGGAAGTTCACCAGCCTCCGCCCGCTGGAGAAGTTCCTGCAGAGTGGCGGGCGCGAAGGCGCGATGCCCGCTGTCCCGGCGCCGCTGGTCGACGGGGCGCTGCAGATCGTCGTCCGCAATGGCCGCGCCGAAGCGCCCGCCGCGCATGTTAACGGAATTACGGTTGACGCCCGTCCGGAGCTTGCGGAAGAGCCGCATGACTCGGCGGTGCAGGATATCGTCACCGCGCTGGCCAAGGGCGTCGTCGTCATCGAGATTCCGCGCGGCAAGACGCTGACGCAGGCGATCGAGGTGGTCTTTCTCTCCGACGGCGCCGCCGGCGCGGCCGGGCACCATGCCGGCCTGCGCGTGCTGCTGGGCGAGAACGCCGAAGCGACGCTGATCGAGCGGCACCTGGGCGACGGCGACTATCTCGCCGGCCATGGCGCCGCGGTGCGGCTGGGCCGGAACGCGCGGCTGCGCCACATCAAGGTGCAGGACGAGGCGCGGGGTGCTTTCCACCTGGCCGACACTTCGGCCGAACTGGGCCGCGACTCCCGCTATGAGCGGTTCGTTCTCTCGCTGGGCGGCCGGCTGGCGCGCGACGAGGTGCACGCGATCCTGATGGGCGAGGGCGCGGAACTTCGCCTGCTGGGCGCCTATGCCGGCCGCGGCGAGCAATTGCTGGATCACACGACGCGGATCGACCATGCGGTCCCGCGCACCTCCAGCCACGAAGTCTACAAGGGCGTGCTGGGCGACAGCGCGCGCGGCGTATTCCAGGGCGGCATCCTGGTGCGCAAGGACGCACAGAAGACCGACGGCCATCAGCTCAACAAGGCGCTGCTGCTGGGTCCGAAGGCCGAGATCGACTCCAAGCCGGCGCTGGAGATCTTCGCTGACGACGTGAAGTGCAGCCACGGCGCTACCGTGGGCGAACTGGACGCCGATCAGCTTTTCTACCTGCGCGCCCGCGGCGTGCCGGAGGCCGAGGCCCGGGCCCTGCTGGTCCAGGCCTTCCTCGAGGAGATCTTCGACGGGATCGCCGACGAGACACTGCGCGGGCGGCTGCTGGAGCGGCTGCATGCGGCCCTGGGCGAAGGAGACGCGAACCATGGCTGATTCCCGCGCTCCAGTGCTGGCGAACAGCACCGCCTACAATGTCGAGGCGGTGCGCCGCGATTTCCCGATCCTGTCGGAGACGGTCTACGGCAAGCCGCTGGTGTTCCTCGATTCCGGCGCCAGCGCCCAGAAGCCGCGGCAGGTCATCGAGGCCATGCGCGACTGCATGGAGCACCAGTACTCCAACGTCCACCGCGGGGCGCACTACATGTCGGCGGCGACGACCGATGCCTTCGAGACGGCGCGCGAGCGGGTGCAGAAGTTCCTGAACGCCGGCAGCCCCGACGAGATCGTCTTCACCGCGAACGTCACCGCGGCGATCAATCTCGTGGCCAATTCCTTCGGCCGGGCGTTCCTGCGGGAAGGCGACGAGGTCATCGTCTCCGAGATGGAGCATCACGCGAACATCGTGCCCTGGCAGATGCTGGCGGAGGCAACCGGCGTGAAGCTGGTTGTCGCGCCGGTGGAGGACGACGGCTCCTTCCGGCTGGAGCGTTTCGCCGAACTGCTGACCGACCGGACCAGGTTCGTCGCCATCACCCACTGCTCCAACGTGCTGGGCACCCGCGTGCCGGCGAAGGAACTGGTGCAACTGGCCCATGACGCGGGGGCGAAGGTGCTGCTGGACGGGGCGCAGGCCGCGGTCCACGGGCCCGTCGATGTGCGCGACCTGGACGCCGACTTCTACGGCTTCACCGCCCACAAGCTCTACGGCCCCACCGGCCTCGGCGTGCTTTACGGCAAGCTGGACCTGCTCAACGCCATGCCGCCCTGGCAGGGCGGCGGCGAGATGATCGAGAAGGTCTCGTTCAAGGGCACCACCTACAAGGAGGCGCCGCACCGCTTCGAGGCCGGGACGCCGGCGATCGTGGAGGCCATCGGCCTCGGCGCGGCCATCGGCTATGTCGAGGAACTCGGCCGCGACGCCATCGCCGCGCATGAACAAGGGTTGTTGAACTACGCCAATGAACGTCTGCGTTCGATCGACGGCGTTCGTCTGATCGGCACGGCCGCGGACAAGGCGGCGATCGTTTCGTTCCTGGTGGACGGCATTCACCCCTACGACGTGGCTGCGGTGCTTGACCGCCAGGGCGTCGCCTGCCGCGTCGGCCATCACTGCGCGGAACCGCTGATGGACCGGCTGGGCGTGATCGGCACGGTGCGGGCGAGCTTCGGCCTCTACAACACCCTGGCCGAGGTCGATGCGCTGGCCGAAGGAATCGAGAAGGCGAAGAGGATGCTCGGCTGATGGCGCGCGAGGACTACCAGGAATTCGCGGAGACGCTGGAGGCGCTGGACGATGAGGACATGCGCTTCGAGTACATCCTCGATCTCGCCAAGGCGCAGGACCGCGAGGAATTCCCGGAGGAATGGAAGACCGAGGACAACCTGATGCACGGCTGCATGTCCCGGGTCTGGATCGTCCATGACCGAGAGGGCGGGCGGCACTATTTCAGGGGCGCCTCGGAGGCCGCGATCGTCAAGGGACTGGTCCGCATGATGACGAAGACGTTCTCCGGCCTGACGGACGAGGAAATCCGGCAGTTCAACGTCGACGACGTCCGGCGGCTCAATCTCGGCGCGCTCACCTTCCAGCGCCAGGTGGGCATGATGGCGATGCTGAAACACATGCAGAAACTGGCCGGTCAGCCGGCCGCGACGGAGGCTTGAGGTAATGTCGATGAACGGCGCCCCCGGAATGGATTTCATGATGACCCCGCCCGAGGACGTGGTCGCCTATGCCGGCGAATCCCGCGACGGGCTGACGGCGGTGGACCCGGAGAAGGTCGTGACGCAGCTCAAGACCGTCTACGACCCGGAGATCCCGGTCGACATCTACGAACTCGGCCTTATCTATCGCCTCGACTGCAAGGACAACGGCGATATCGACGTCGACATGACGCTGACAGCGCCCGCCTGCCCGGTGGCCGAGGAGATCCCGCAATGGGTCGCCGACGCCGTGGTCAAGACCGAAGGCGCGGGCAAGGTGATGGTGCAACTCGTCTTCGAGCCGCCCTGGACCCCCGACCGCATGTCGGACGAGGCGCGTCTCGAACTGGACATGTTCTGATGAATGGCAATCCGCAGTTCCTGGCGCCCCTGGACTTGATCCACGGGCCTGTGTCGCGGAAACGCCGGTTCAAGGATCCTCGGGTCAAGCCCGAGGAAGGCAAGGAAGCGAGGAAAGGAGACCGGGATGTTTGGCGCTCCTGACGGCAAACCGATCATGACCGTGACCGAGCGTGCGGTCGAACAGGTCAAGGCGCTGATCGCGCGCGCGGAGAAGCAGGGCGAGAAGCCCCTCGGCGTCCGCGTCGGCGTCAAGTCCGGCGGTTGCTCGGGCATGACCTACAACGTGGAATACGCCACCGAGCAGAAGAAGTTCGAGGAGACCGTCGACGCCGCCGGCGTGAAGGTCTTCATCGACCCGACCGCGACCATGTTCCTGCTCGGCGCGGAGATGGACTACGAAGAGACCATGTTCCGCTCCGGCTTCACCTTCTCCAACCCGAACGAGGCCGACCGCTGCGGCTGCGGCGAGAGCGTCTCCTTCAAGGTCGGCGAGGACGGCCAGCCGGTTCCGCAGCAATAGGCATCGGCCCTGGCGTCAATCGGGCGCATGGGCCCGACCGCGCCGCGATCCGAGGTGCGCCGCCATGACTTCGACACGCAAATGGCTGGGCCCGGCCATTGTCTTCGGCCTCGGCGCGCTCGTGGTCGCCATCCTCGGCGGGCTGGGCACGGAAATCGGGCCCTGGTACCGCTCCCTCGAGAAATCGGTCGTGCAGCCGCCCGGCTGGGTCTTCGGGCCGGTCTGGACCGCACTCTATGTCATCATCGCGGTGGCCGGCGCCTGGAGCTGGATGACGGCGGCGCCGGGCGCGCGCCGCGGGCTGGCGGCGCTCTGGATCGCCAACGCCGGGCTCAACGCGGCATGGACCTTCGTGTTCTTCACCCTGCAGCAGCCGCTGGCGGCGGTGGTCGTGATCGTGGCGCTCTGGCTGACGATCGTCCTGCTCATGCGGGCGATCTGGCCCCGTCACCGCGGGCCCGCCCTGCTTCTCGCACCCTATCTCGCCTGGGTAACCTTCGCGGCCTGGCTCAACATCGCCATTGTCGCGCTGAACTGAGACCGCGTGGGCCCCCTGGCGCGCCTTCGCCGTCCAGCCGGGTCAGAAGGCCTTCCAGACAGCCCGGCGGCGCGGCGGTGACTTCCCGCCTGCGGACCATGTCGCGCCGATACTCGAAGACCCGGATATCTTCGCCCAGCGTCAGCACCCGCCAGGCGCCGCCATCGGAGTCCGTGCGCCAGGGCACGGTTTGCGACTGGTGTTCATAGGCGTTCAGATAGTTGCCGGGCGGCGGCATCGCTTCGAGGTCGACGAGAAAGGCGGCGCCGAACCCTGTCATGCAGGCCGCGGCGAGCCAGAGATGAATGCACGGCACGATCGGTCCCCCATTGCCCTCGAGCCGAGCCTATCGGAGGCCCTGTGGGGTTTCTGTGGCCAAGCCGTGCCGGCCGGTGACAACGCGCTAGTCGTCGAAGATGGTCGGCGCGCGCCGCGCGACGGTCTGGCCGAAGCTGATCAGGGCGCGGTTGCGGCGTTGCGAGGCGCGAAGCGCCTCGCTGGCATTGGACAGTGAGGCCGAGCCCGCCGCCAGGCCGATGCGGCGGCGCGTTTCCCGGTCGGCGGCCAGCGCCTGGCGCATCAGGGAGCCGGACGAGGCGCTGACCCCCCGCACCCCGGCGGTGACCTGTTGCCGAGCCAGACCGCGTGCGAGTTTCTCTTCCTCCTCGCGCCTGGTCCGGGCGAGCTGCAACCGGGTCCGCGCCCGGCCGAGCTTCTTCTCGGCGTTGGCGGCGCCGATCTGGTTGGCGGCGTTCAGGCCGGAAAGCCCGACCATGGCGATGGATGCTGCCTGCGTCATTACTGCGCGACCTCCGCGGTGATGGAAAGAATGGATGCCGGCTCCGTCGACCGGCCGGTGACCCGGACCGTGGCGCCCCCGCCTTCGCGGCCACCGCTCCAGCCCAGGAAGCGGACCGTCTTCAGGCCCGCGAAGGATGTCGGCGGCTGGTCGAAGCCCTCTGACTCCAGCCGGCCGCCTTTCACCTCGCGGCCATTCACCGCGAAACGCGTGGCGCGGCCCGCACGGACGGTCGCCCGGATCAGGCGGTGGCGGTTGCCCACCAGGGTGCCGTCGGTCAGCTCGGCCTCGATCGGCATGGTCTCGACGGCCCAGTCGTAGACGAGGCCCGCCTCCAGCGTCGAGACGGGGAAGGGCGTCTGGACCGCGCCGCCGGCGACCGTGGCCTCGCCCATGTCGATGCCGTCGCCGACGAGGCGCACCGTCTCGCCCTCGAAGAGGTCGAGCCCGGTCCAGTTCACGGCCGGCGGGTTGCCGCCGATCGTGGCCGTGACCGCGCTGTCCAGGCAGCAGGCGGCGTCGAGCCGTTCGACCAGCCGGCGCGTCGTCCCGCCGATCTGCCGTTCGATCAGGCAGTAGAGCTCGCCGCCCACGGTCGCCGCATCGCGGATCTCGCCGCCGCCGGCCGCCGCAATGCGCGTCCAGCCTGCGATCTTCTGGGCGCGGCGCGTGTTCAGCACCGCCATGTCGCCGCCGGCGTTGACCACCAGCAGGTGGTTGGCGGCGTCGGTCGAGGTGCCGAGCCGGGCGGCAATGGCCACGGGGTCGTCGATCAGCCCGCCGGCCAGGAGCCCGAGGTCCTGGGCGACGAAGATCTGGCGGACATCGTCGAAGACAAGCTCGTTGCAGCTCGGCCGCGCACCCGCTTCGCCGCGGCGAATGAAGGCCAGGGCGCCGTCGATCTCGACCGGCCGCAGCGCCGCCGCGGGCAGTTCGCTGTGGCGGCGCAGGAAGAAGTTCGCCGGCGTGACCGGCGTCTCGGCATTGGCGAAGACGCCGCCCGAGGTGAAGGCGAAGAAGTCATTGCCGGCGAAGAGCTGATCGACCGCGGCGACCTGGTCGTTGTCCAGCGTCACCTCCACGGCCTCGTCCTCGAAGGCGTCGGCCGTGGTCTCGAAGCTGAAGAAGCGGCCGGCGCGGCTGCCCCAGATCGTCTGCGGCCGGCTGGCGGTGCCGGCGAAGTAGAGCCGGCCCTGGAACAGGTGCGCCGCGCGCGGCCAGCCGCGGCCGTCGGACCAGGCGTCCTCTTCCACCGACCAGTGGCCGGTCTCCGCCTGGGCGGTGCCGTCGAGCTTCTGGATCACGTCGCCGCGCAGGGTGTCCGCATCGGTACGGGAGGTCAGCTTCACCAGCCCGTCATTGATGCGGATCCAGTAGGCCGGGTCGCCGGGATCGAAGCTCACATGGTCGAAGTCACTCGAATCCGTGGTCGATATCGCGATGTTGCCGGTGGCCGCCGAGGGCGTCGCCTTGCCCTTTGTGCCGGCGCCGAAGTCGAAACTCGGCGTCTCCGTCAGCGGCAGATCTTCCAGCACCCAGCTCGCGCCGCCGCCCTGGCGCATCAGCCGTTTCGGCGCGTGATCGGGATGGACCAGGATCATGGTGTCCAGGCTCTGGGTCCAGTTGAGCGCGGTCAGTTCGTCCGCCGTGTAGAACCGGTCCTCGTCGCCGGGCGTCCCGGGGTCCGGCTCGACGGTCGCCGCCAGCGCGTCGCCGGCGAAGACCTCGATCTTCCGGTGCGAGAAGACGATCAGATAGGTGGTCTCGAAGGAGAAGGCGAAGCGCGCCAGCCGGATCGCGGTCTCGCCCGGCGGTGTCGCGATCTCAGCGACATGGCGGAAGCCGCCGCGCGTCTCGACCCCGCCCTGGGCCAGGCCCAGCATGTTGGTCAGGTCCCGCGCCCCGGCGTAGTAGGCCTTGACGTCGGTGCGGGCCAGCAGTGCCTCGTCCAGCATGCCGTTGGCGAAGCCGAACTGCTGCGATGGGGTGCGGCGCGCCATCTCAGGACCGCGCCTCGATCAGGGCGAAGTTCTCGATCGCCTGCGGTGTCTGCTGCTGGCCGTCGATGGAGCGGGCGCGGGCGAACTCGACCTCGGCGGCGCGGCTGAGCGCTTCCGTACGGGCCGTGTTCTCGGTCAGCGGCAGGCAGAACTCGGCCGCCAGCCGGGCGATCAGCGCCTGGTCGAAGAAAGGCGGGGAGGCCGTCTCGTCGGGGCGGAAGACATAGGTCAGGTTGAGGCTCTCGGCGCTGGCGTGCAGTCGGCGTTCGTGAATGCGGTAGGCGACGCCGCGGCCGCGCGCCGAGCCGCCCGCGCCGACGGAAAGCACGCGCAGGAAATCGGCCGGCAGGGCGAAGGCGCGGTCGAAGTCCGCGAGCGGTTTTGCGGTCAGTGCCGGCAGCGCCTGCTGCGCCGTGGCGAAGGACCAGGGATGACCGGAGATCAGCGCGTCCCGGGTGACGCCGTAGAGCAGCGCGGCGATCTCGGCCTCGGCGGTGCCATCCTCGAAGCTGGTGACGGGGCTCGCGCCGACCTTGAGCAGCGCGCGCGAGCAGAGCTGGATGCGGTTGAGGGCCATGGGGCGTTCCTGGGCTGAGGGATAGGATTTCTCGTCATCCCCGTTTCCGCGCAGCGCAACACGGGGATCGGCATAGGGTCTGGCGCGGTGCATCTCCGGGGGTCGATCCCCGCGCGCCGCGGTGCGGCGGCGGGGATGACACCAAAGGGACGTGCGCCGCGCGGCTACGCCGTGTCGGCGGCGCCGATCTGGGTGGCGTCGGTCAGATCCACCGTGCCCCCGGCATTGGCGTTGACGATGGCCACGCCGCTGCCGTCGCCGGCCCGGATGAAGACCCAGTCGTCGACGCGCAGCATGTCGCGCGCCTCGTCGAAATAGCCGGCCGCGGTGACGTCGGCCAGGTCGTCGTCGGCGGTGACATAGCCCCACATCGCGAAGCCCGCGCCGCCGCCGGCCATGCGTTCCAGTTCCTCGATCTTGAATGCCATGCTCAGCTCTCCTTCGGCGGTCAGGATTCGGCGCAGGGGATGGTGACGATGCCGTCGCCATCGATCAGCACCGTGCCCTGGCTCATCCAGTTGTTGACGAAGTGCGCGGCCCGGTCGCCGTGCCAGGAGATGTCGGCGCGGACGTCGACGCCGATGGCGTGGCCGATGGCGGTCTTGTGGTACCAGTGACAGAGCCGGTTGCCCGAGCCGTCGGCGTTCAGTCCCGAATGCGGGAACCAGAGCGTGCCCAGCCAGCGCTTGGCCTGGGTGCCCTTCCAGGGCAGGTCGTCGCCGCCGGCATAGTCGGCATTGGCGAATTCCTGGATGTCGAGCAGCTCCGACCACTGCTTCCAGCCGATGACGGCGAAGCGGTCGCCGTCGTCGGGCACGTCGGCCTCGCCCAGCATCTCGAAGGCCTCCAGCACCTTGGCCTTGGTCAGGCCGCCGGCGGTGGTGGCCACGATGTTGGCGGACTTGTCCATCTCGGCCAGGATCAGTTCGTCGGTCTTGCGGCCGAGCGCATAGGCGCCGGCATTGGCCTGGACATGCATCTCCTCCGAGCCCGACTTGATCTGGTCGAGCTTGTCGACCCAGTCGCCGGCGTAATAGTCCTTCAGGAAGCATTCCACCGACTGGTGGGTGACGTTCATGGTCGGCACCATGCCGTGGCGGGCCTTGGTCGAGGCCGCGCCCTTGCCCACCTTGTGGAAGACGCAGGAACTGCCCTCCACCTTGTCCTGATTGCGCACGGTGTTGCGCAGCTTCGTCCCCTGGCGCTGATAGGCGATGTGGACGCTGGTCGCGTATTCGCGACGGAACATCTGATCGACGGTGTCGCTCATCATTCTCTCCGGTGATGTCTCGGGATTGCCGGAGGGGTCCGTCACGCGACAGATGGGCCGACCGGTGGGCCGCGCGCGACGGGTCCCTTCGAGGGATCGGCCGGCGGTGCGAGCGTGGCGGCATATTGTGTAAATTTACCGCTATTGTCAAGCGTCGGTCACGGCTGTCGCGCTTCCGGCTGCCCGGCTTGCGCGCTAGGCTGCACCGCCGCCAACGCCCGAGGAGACTGCCGATGACCGCGCCCTTTCCCGACCATCCGCAGCTTTCCGGCAATTACGCGCCGCTCCTCATGGAAGCGGATGCGCCGGACCTGGTGGTGCGCGGCGCGATCCCGCCGGAGCTGGACGGCACGCTGTTCCGCATCGGGCCGAACCCGCAATACCCGCCGCGCGACCGCCAGCATCACTGGTTCGCCGGGGACGGCATGGTCCACGCCTTCCGCATCCGCGACGGCCGCGTGGGCTGGTCCAACCGCTGGGTCAGGACGCCCAAGTTCGAGCTGGAGCGCGCCGCGGGCGAGGCGCTGTTCGGCACCTTCGGCAATCCCCTGACCTCGGCGGACGAGGCGCGCGGGAAGGACTCCGGCCTCGCCAACACCAACATCGTCTGGCACGGCGGACGCCTGCTGGCGCTGGAGGAGGCGCATCCGCCCTTCGAGATGAATCCGGCGGATCTCGCCTCGAAGGGATATTTCGATTTCGACGGCGGCCTGACCGGCGGGCGTATGACCGCGCACCCGAAGATCGATCCGGCCACCGGCGAGATGCTGTTCTTCGGCTATTCCGTCGGCGGCTATTTCACCGACCGGCTGAGCTATCACGTCGTCGACGCCGGCGGAAACGTCACCCAGGCGGCGGCCTTCGATGCGCCCTATGCCGCGATGATCCACGACTTCATCGTCACCGAGGGGCACGTGGTCTTTCCCGTCCTGCCGCTGACCGGCAGCCTGGAGCGCGCCATGGCGGGCAGGCCGCCCTTCGCCTGGGAGCCCGACAAGCCCGGCTGGCTGGGCGTGCTGAAGCGCGGCCAGCACCCGGAGATGACCCACTGGATCGAGATTCCGTCCTGTTACGTCTTCCACCCGATGAACGCCTTCGAACGGGAGGGCCGGATCGTCGCTGACGTCATGAAGTACGAGGCCGCGCCGCTGTTCCCCCATGCCGACGGCACGCCAGGCGACCCGGCGAAAGCCACGGCGCGGCTGGTGCGCTGGACCATCGATCCCGCCCGCGACGAGGTGAAGGAGCAGGTGCTGGACGGCCGGCCGGGCGAGTTCCCGCGCTTCGACGAACGTCGCGCCGGCCTCGGCTACCGCCATGGCTGGTTCGCCGCCGTCGAGCAGCGCCGCAAGGGCGACCGGGGCAACTGGACGGAGATCGTCCACGCGGACCTGGAGAGCGACCGCCGCACCGTCTTCTCCGACGGCGAGGCGCATCACGTCTCGGAGCCGGTGTTCGTGCCCCGCGCACCCGATGCGGCCGAGGGCGACGGCTGGCTGCTGTTCAACGTCTACCGCGCCGAGCAGAACCGCAGCGATCTGGTGATCCTCAACGCCCTGGACGTGGACGGCGAACCGGTGGCGGTGGCCGAGATCCCCTGCCGCGTGCCCCACGGCTTCCACGGCAACTGGGCGCCGGGGGTCTGAGGGCCTGCCTGGTCGAGGCCTACAGGCTCAGGCATGGGTCCCGGATCGGGCCGCCGGCCCGTCCAGGAGATAGCCGATGCCCGAATCCCGGGGCCGGCGCAGCCGGAACCCGGGATTCATGCCTGAGCATCTCCGCAAGATCCGGCGTCCCTTCGGAAAGAACGCGACCGACCGCCGGCGCGACAATTCAGCGGGCGCGCCGCGCCGGTCCCGGAGGTTGCGCTTGCCTAGCCCAGTGTGGTCTGCAGGCCCGCGGTCGGGGCGGTGTCGGTGAAGGCGAGCAGGGCGCGGCGTCCGCCCCGCCGGGCCCTGAGATTGCGCACGCGCGCATCGTTCTTGGCCTCCAGGCGCTGCGCCTCCTCTTCCTCTCGTTTTGTCGCCGCTTCGAGCGCGGCCGTGTTGCCGCCGCCGCCGATCTTCGCCATTGCCGTTCTCCTCGCTCGATCCGGGCCGGCCGCGCCGGCCGTCGAGGCGGCAGGATAGGCGGTGGCTCGCCAAGCGTACCCCCCTCGATCGTCATTCCGCCGCCCGGTCGGGCGTCACGGGCGCGGGCGGCGCGTCCTTGAGATAGCGTTCGCCGCCCTTCAAGGGTTTGAGCCGGCGGTCGACCATGCCGTCCGGCTCGACCAGCTCGAAACGGAAGGCGTCGCCTGACAACGCCAGCTTGAGGAACCCCAGACAGGGCCGGGCGACGCCAACGTCCAAACCGGAGCGGTAGGCCGTGGCCGGCGCCCAGACGAAGCGCGTCGGCCCTACGGCGACGTCGAGATACTTGTGCAGATGGCCGCTGGCGACGAAGCGGACCCGGTGGCGGCGCAACAGGCTGAACAGCCGCGCCCTGGCGCCCGCGGGCAGGAAGATTTCCGCCGGGCGGTCGCCTTCCCCCAGCTGGCGCGGGAAGAACAGCGGCTTGTGGGTGAAGACGCCGACCGGCCGGCCGTTCGCGGCGTCGAGTTCGCCGCGGAGCCAGGCGTCCTGTTCACGCTCCCGGCCGAGGCCGGTGCCGATCACCTGCGCGTTGATGCCGATCAGCCGCCAGCGCCCTGCATCGCGCGCCCAGCGGTCCGGACCCGCGATCGCGCCATAGCGCGCCAGCCGGCGTTCGTCCGTCGGCTGACCGAGCTGCATGAAGCCCGGCTCCTCGCCGATGTCGTGGTTGCCGGGCAGGACCAGGACCGGCGCGTCGAAGCGCGCCATCTCGGCGACCGAGAAGGCGATGTCGGCGGCCCGGTCGGCGCCGTTGATCGACAGGTCGCCGGTGTGGATCACCAGGTCCGGCGCCCAGGCGTTCACCGCCTCGGCGACCCGCAGGAAGTTGTCGTGGAAAAAGCCGTGGCGGTCGCTCAGATGGGTGTCGGAAATCTGGGCGATCCGCACCGGCCCGCCGCCTCAGGCGCGGTCGAACATGTCGAAGATCGCCGCCAGTCCCGCCGTCTGGCCGCCCTTGATCGCCGAGGGCACCAGGATCGGCGTCTTGATCCCGGCCTCGTACCAGGCTTCGACGCCCTCCATGACCCGGCTTTCGGGGCCGGAGAGCGTGGTGCTGTCCAGCCATTCGTCGCTCATGATCCCGGGCAGCCGGTCCAGATCGCCGCTCTCGATCGCCGCCTCGATGTCGGTCATCTCCTGCTCGAAGCCGGCGGTCTTCCAGTAGGCGCGGTAATTGGGCAACTGCACGTAGCGCGCCAGCGTCTTGCGGTGCACGGCGCGGGCCGCGGTGACGTCGTCGTCGATCACCGTCGGGATCATGGCTGAGGTGGAGAAGTCGTCCCCGGCGGTGCGCGGACGCTCGGCGAGTTGCTTCCTGACCATCTCGCGCGGGCCGTTGGCCCAGACCGCGCCATCGGCCTTCTCGACGGCGAGATCGAGCATGCGGTTGCGCAGCGTCGCCAGCACCACGGGCGGCAGCGGGCCGACCTCCTGCTCTGCGTCGCGCAGCTCCTCGACATAACGACGCATGTCGGTGAGCGGCTTGCCGGAATTGTTCACGCCATAGCGCTGCAGCGCCGGCGCGTGGCTGATGCCGATGCCGAGACGGAACCGGCCGCCGGAGATCTCGTGCATGAAGGCCGCATTGTCGGCCAGCAGCCGCGCGCTCTGGAAGTAGATCGGCTGGATCGAGCTGCCGACGGTAATGCGGCTCGTCTCCTGCAGGACTGCCTGGCAGAAGGGCAGGCAGGCCGACACGCTGGTCACGAAGACGCCGGCGAAGCCGCGGCCCTCCACTTCCTTGGCCCACTCGATCATCCGCTGCCGCCGGCCGGGCAGGGCGGCGATGGCGACCGCCGGCTTCTTCACGCTCATGCTGGTTTCCTCTCCCTCGTCTCGACAGGCGGCACTTTAGAGCAAGGCCCCGGCTTGGGCACCCCTTCGAAAAGCGGATACGGCTTGCGGCCCAGCCGGTAACTTCACCGGCAGATGCAACAGCCGATGCGGAGCGCGCGATGAGCGACGAACACGTCAAGATCAACGACACCGAACCCCGGATCGCCCATCTGGGCGACGGCGCGGCCACGGTCTTCGCCGCGCCCTTTCCGTATCTGGCGGCGGCCGATCTCGCCGTCTGGGCGGACGGCGCTGTGAAGACCCTCGACGCGGACTACACCGTCGACGGAGCGGGGGAGAGCGGCGGCGGAGCGGTGACGTTCGCCGTCGCGCCGGCAGCCGGGGTCGAGATCGTCATCGCCCGGCGCACCGCGATCGAGCGCGTGAGCGACTTCCTGCCCGGCGGCGCGCTGCGCGCCGATGTGCTGAACACGGAGCTGGACCGCCTCACCGCGATCGCGCAGGAACTGCGCGGCCGGCTGGACCGCACGCTGCGTCTCGCCGATCGCGACGCCGCCCCGGCGCTGGCCGAGGCCCCGGCGAAGACCGCGCTGGCCAACCGCCTGCTTGCCTTCGATGGCGACGGCGAGCCCGTGGCCGGCCCCCTCAGCGCCAGCCTGCAGCAGGTCGAGAACGCGGCCGCGCTGGAGGCGTCGGCGGCCGCTTCCGCCGCCAGCGCCGAGGCCAGCGCGGCGTCGGCCCAGGAGGATGCGGACGGTATTGCCGCGCTGGTGCAGAACGTGCCCGCCGCGAGTTCCTTCGCCGGCGACGGGACCGGCACCGATTTCGCCCTCGCCGCCGCGCCGGTCAGTCATCTGGCCCTGATCGTGACCGTCGACGGCGCCGTCATCGACCCGCAAGACTATTCCGTCGACGGTGCGACGCTGAGTTTCGCCGCTGCGCCCGCCGACGGCGCCGCCATCCGTGTGCGCGACCTCTCGGCGACGGCCGCCGTCGATGCCGCCGCTGTCGCGGCGCTGGCGCCGCTCGCCGCGGAGATCGAGGCCGTCGGCATTGCGGCAGGCGCGGTCGCGCAGGTCGCCGCCGAACTCGGCGCGGTCGGCGAGGCCGCCCAGGTGGCGGCGCGGGCTGATTTCCTGCGCCGTCATCCGGCGACGCCGCCGCCGGCGCTGGTGCTGGCGCCTTCGATCGGCCACGGGACGGGCCTCGTGACCTGCGAAAGGGATGGCGCGGCCACGACCGCCGGCCCCGGCCGGCGGCTGACGACCGTCGCCGCGGACGCCGCGCGGCTGTGGCACGATCCGCAGTCGGGCCGGCCGCTCTACGTCCTGAAGGAGGAAGCGGCGACCAATCTCTGTCTGCAGTCCGCCGACCTCGCCGCCGCGCCGTGGATCGACAGCGGCGCGCCCACGACCGGCATCGGCGCCACCGCCCCGGACGGCGGGCAGAGCACGCGCGTCACCGATACCGAATCGGGTGTCAGCTCCAGCCGGCGCCAGTTCATCGACCTGAGCGGCTTTCAGCCGGGCTCGGCGCTGACCGTCAGCGCCTGGGTGCGCCGCTCCGACCCTGGCGTCTATCCGGCCCTCCGGGTCTTCGTATTCGACGACGCGCTGCCCGCCCGGAACAAGCTGTTCGACGCGGCGCTGCTGCCCTTCTCGACGGCGGAGACGACGAACCTGACCGGGGCCTGGGACGCACACGGCTTCGAGCACTGGGCCGACGGCTGGGTCCGCTGCTGGGGGCGGCTGACGCTTCCCGATCCCGGTGCGCAGGCGCTGGACTACCTGGACGTCAGGGCCTTCCCCGCCTGGAACGCTCAGGACCTCGGTTCGGCGGAAGCCGCGGCAGAAGGCTTCGCGGACTTCTTCGGCTACCAGGTCGAGGCGGGCGGGCGCGCCTCAAGCTATATCCCGACCGAGGCCGCCCAGGTCACCCGGCCCGCAGACGCGCTGCAGGTGGCGCTGCCCCATCCCGTGGCGGCAGCCGAGTTCACGCTGCTGGCTCGCTACCGCTATCTGGGTCCCGACGGCGCCGGCGGGGATAACGCCCATCCGCTCAGCCTCGGCGACGCCGCGGACGGCGCCGATCAGTATCTGGCCTTCCGGCACGGCCATGCCGGCGGCGCGGCTGCCGAGAAGCCGGGCGCGGTGATCGAGACGCCCGCGGGCGGCCTCGATGCCCTGGGCGAGGGTGCGGCGCGCGTGGCGGGGGCTTCGGTCGCCGTGGCGGCGGCCGTCGACGGCGCTGGATCGGTCTTCGAGGTCGACGGCGAGGGCGATCCGGCCACGGCCACGCCCGCACAGCCCGATCCGGCGCGCCTCACCCATCTGATCGTCGGCGCGGAGCCGACCCAGTCCTGGGACACCCACCACAATATCGGCCTCGAGGAAGCGGCGCTCTGGCCCGTCCGGCTTTCCGACGCCCAGCTCACGGAGATTACCGCATGACCAGCACCGACCTTTATCTCAGGTTCGCCGACAATGCCGGGATGGAGGCGGCCTTCGCCGCCGCCGGCTGGCCGGCGCCCGTGGCCGCGCAGCCGGTCGCCCGCGCCGGCGCGGCCATGATCGACCTGGTGGGCGAGATCCGCCTGCCGCCCGTTCTCGGCCCCGACGACACGGAGCTCGCGCCGGCGGAGACGCAACCCGGCTGGCACGTCAATCTGCGCCTCCGCCCGGGCGCGATCCTGCCCGCCGCTCTTGCGCCCTGGGTGCTCGATCCGGCGCCGGCGACGCCGCACCGGCGGTTTCCCTGAAATGCCGGCGGCCATGACGATGACCGGGGAAGCCGCATCCGCGCGAACGGCGGCCATTCCGGTGCGGTCCCTGCTGGCGGGCGGCCTGGGTCTGGTCGGCTACCTCGCCGCCGCCATCTGGTGGGGCGCTTCGCTGGACGGGCGGGTCCAGCGGCTGGAGCACGAACTGGTCCGCGCGGCGGAGGTGCGGGAGCGTATCTGGCGGCGTATCGAGGGGCTGGACACGGGCCTGACGCGCCTCGACCGCGGCGTCGGGCAGGTGGACGAACGCACCCGCGCGATCGGCGTCCAGGTGGAACGAATCCACGAGATGCTGCTGGCCGAGCGCCGCCGGGCGACGGCGGAGGCAGCGCGGTGACGGGCCTGCTGCAGAACCTGTTCGGCGGCGCGGTGCTCTCCGCCGCCGAGGGCGTCGCCGGCATCATCGACCGTTTCGTCGAGACCGACGAGGAGAAGCGCGCCGCCGGCCTGATCAAGGCCCGGCTGATGATGCAGCCGTCGCTGGTGCAGGCGGAACTGAACAAGGTGGAGGCCGGCCACCGCTCCGTCTTCGTTGCCGGCTGGCGGCCGTTCATCGGCTGGGTCTGCGGGATGGCGCTGTTCTACAACTTCGTCGCCCGCGATCTGCTCGCCTGGACGATTCTCAACACCGGTCTGCAGGCCTCCATGCCGCCCGATCTTGCCATGGAGGAACTGCTGACCGTGCTGCTCGGCATGCTCGGCCTCGGCGCCTTCCGCACGGTGGAGAAATTCGGCGGCAAGGCGAAATAGCCCCCGCCATTGCCGCCTGTCCGGGCGGGTGGCAGACTCCTCACCGGCGTAAACGGGAGGAGGCGACGGTGAGCGACTGGGATCTGGTGATCCGCAATGCGCGGATCTACGACGGGCTGGGCAACGATCCGGTCGAAGGCGATCTGGCGGTCCGGGACGGCGTGGTCGGCGCGGTCGGCAAGGTCGATGGCCGGGGCGCCGAGGAGATCGACGCCGGCGGCGACGCCATCGCCCCGGGCATCGTCGACGTCCACACCCACTACGACGCCCAGCTGACCTGGGACCCGACGGCCTCGCCGTCGCCGGCGCTGGGGGTCACCACGGTGGTCATCGGCAATTGCGGCTTCGGCATCGCCCCGGCGCCGCCGGCGGCGCGGGACACGATTCTCGCCAATCTCTCCGTCGTGGAGGCCATGTCGCTGGAAAGCCTGCACGCGGGCGTCGACTGGTCGTTCGAGAGCTTCGACGAGTATCTCGACCTGATCCAGGCCAAGCGGCCCTTCCCGAACGTCGCGGCCCTGGCCTCGCATTCGGTGATGCGCACGGCGGTGATGGGCGATGCGGGCTCCGAGCGCGCCGCGACCGAGGCGGAACTGGCGGAAATGCAGGCGCTGTTCCGCGACGCGCTGGCGGCCGGCGCGCTGGGCATGGGTTCGTCCACCTTCGAGAACCATTTCGGCGCCGGCAACCGGCCCGTGCCGTCGCGCATGGCCGACGACGCCGAGTTCCGCGCCTTCGCCCGCACCCTGGGCGAGGCCGGGGGCGGCGGCATCATGATGGCGACCTGCGGCAACGCCACCTCCATCCCGCTTCTGGGCGAACTGGCCGAGCTGTCGCAGGGGGCGACGATCTATGCGCCGCTGCTGCACTATTCCAACCAGCCCGAGCGCGCCATCGGCCTCGCCCGCGAATGCGCCGCCGAGCGCGAGAAGGGCCGGCCGGTCTTTCCGCAATGCTCCTGCCAGCCGCTGTCCATGGATTTCACGCTGGAGGCCGCCTACCCGATGCTGACCATCGACGGCTGGCCCGGCAGCGAGGACGCCGCGGAACTGAAGCGCGCCTTCGCCGACCCGGCCGTACGCCGGCGCATCCGCGACGATCTGGCGAAGCCGTCGGGCACCCGCATCTTCAACGGTCACTGGGACCGGGTGGAGATCACCATCGCGCAGAAGCCGGAGAACGCGGACCTGGTCGGTCTGACCCTGGCCGATCTGGGCCAGCGGCAGGGCAAGGATCCGCTGGACGCCTGTCTCGACCTGGCGCTGGCGGAAGACCTGAAGACGGTCTTCACCGCCAAGCTGCTGAACGTCGAGGAGGACCGCGTGGCGGAACTGCTGGCGATGCCCGGCAACCTGGTCAGCCTCTCCGACGCCGGCGCCCATCACACGCTGTTCTGCGATGCCGGCTTCGGCATCCATTTCCTCAGCCACTGGGTGCGCGAGGCGCAGAAGTTCACCCTGGCCCAGGCCATCGCCAAGCTGACCTCGGAGCCGGCGCGGATCTATGGCCTGGACGGCCGCGGCGAGCTGCGCCCCGGCGCGGCGGCCGACTTCATCCGCTTCGACCCGGCGGCGCTGAAGCTCTCGAAGACCATCAAGCTGGCCGACCTGCCCGCGGGCGGGGAGCGGCTGGTGCGGGAGGCGCCGGGGCTGAAGGGCACCTGGGTCAACGGGGTGCAGGTGCATGACGGCAAGGGCTACAGGGACGTCGCCGGTCCCGGCCGGGTTCTCCGCCGCCGCAGCGCGAGGCCGGAACGGGCCGCGGCCGAATAGCGCCCTGAATGGAGGAAATCCCGCTCGTACAGGAACTGAGTCAGTGGATCGGCGAGGTCCTGCCGCTGATCCAGGACCGCGCCTTCTGGACCGAGCGGGTGCTGGAGCGATGGGTGCTGCTGCAGATGGCGCTGGCGCTGGGGCTGCTGCTCGCCTCTGTCTGGCTGCGGCGCCGTTCCGGGCCGCTGCTGCTCGGTCTGGTCGGACGGATGGCCGGGCAGCGCACGCTGCAGCGCTTCGTCATGCTGTTCGTCAGCCGCCGGCAGCAGATTCTCTACATGATCCTGCTCTGGCTGGCCGTCATCGTGCTGGCCAATGCGCCGCCGGCCAGGACCGAACTGCTCGGCGTGCTCGCCAATCTGGTCACGGCCTGGGTGGTGATTTCCATCATCTCCCGCATCATCCGCAACAAGGCGCTGGCGCGTTCGGTCGCCTTCGTCATCTGGCTGGTGGCGGCGCTGAACATCCTCGGCATCCTGCCGGCGACCGTGGATGCGCTGGACAATATCGGCCTGAGCATCGGCGACACGCGGATCACGGCGCTTTCCGTGGTCAACGCCATCGGACTCTCGGTCATCCTGATCTGGCTGTCGGTGCTGGCCAGCCGCCTGGTGGAAAGCAGGCTGGAGGCCAGCCAGGATCTGCGGCCGGCCACGCGGGTGCTGCTGGCCAAGCTGTTCCGCATCGTCGTGCTGTCGCTCGCGGTGCTCGTGGCCCTCGACCTGACCGGCATCGATCTGACGGCGCTGGCGGTGTTCGGCGGCGCGCTGGGCCTCGGCCTCGGCTTCGGCCTGCAGAAGGTGATCTCCAACCTGGTCAGCGGCTTCATCCTGCTGATGGACAAGTCGATCAAGCCCGGCGACGTGATCGAACTGGACGAGACCTTCGGCTGGATCACCAGGCTGCAGGCGCGCTACGTCTCCGTCATCACCCGCGACGGGCGGGAGTACCTGATTCCCAACGAGGACCTGATCACCAACCGGGTGATCAACTGGTCCTACACGGACACCAATGTCCGCCTGGAGATCGCCTTTGGCGTCGCCTATGGCAGCAATCCCCATCAGGTCCGGGAACTCGCCGTCGAGGCCGCGCGATCCGCCGACCGGGTGCTGAAGACGCCGACGCCGGTCTGCCACTTCGTCGAGTTCGGCGACAGCTCGTTGAAGTTCGTGCTGCGCTTCTGGATCCGCGACCCGGCGGACGGCGTGGTCAACATCAAGGGCAAGGTGATGCTGGCGCTCTGGGACACCTTCCAGGAGCACGGCGTCACCATCCCCTTCCCGCACCGCGAGGTCTATTTCCGCAACCCGCTGGAGGTGGTGGAAAGGGGCGGCGACGGCGCGGCGTCCCGGCGGCCGGACGAGGCGGTGGAGCCCCCGAAGGATTAGTGATAGGTGGAAAACGCCTTCATCCACCAACTCAACCCAGCCGGAGCGCCCATGTCGGACAAGACCAAACCAGGCAATTTCTTCGAGGATTTCGAGATCGGGCAGGAGCTGGTCCACGCCACGCCGCGGACCATCACCGAGGGCGAGGTGGCGCTCTACACCGCGCTCTATGGCGGGCGCTTCGCGCTGCAGAGCGCGGATATGGCCGCGCAGGCGCTGGGCTATCCCGGCGCGCCGGTCGACGACTGGCTGGTCTTCCACATCGTCTTCGGCAAGACCGTGCCCGACGTCTCGCTCAACGCCGTGGCCAATCTGGGCTACGCCCGGGGCCGCTTCCTGGCCCCGGTCTTTCCCGGCGACACGCTGGCCGCCGCCTCGAAGGTGATCGGGCTGAAGGAGAATTCCAACGGCAAGACCGGCACGGTCTACGTCAACTCGACCGGCACCAACCAGGCCGGCGAGACGGTGCTCGACTACTGCCGCTGGGTGATGATCCGCAAGCGCGACGAGAATGCGCCGGCGCCCGCGCCGGTGGTGCCCGACCTGCCGGCCCGCGTCGACCCGGGCGACCTGGCGATCCCCGACATCGAGGCCGCGGGCTACAACGCGGCCTGGGTGGGCCAGCCGCACCGCTTCGGCGACTACCAGGCGGGCGAGCGCATCGACCATGCCGACGGCGTCACCATCGAGGAAGCCGAGCACATGATGGCGACCCGGCTCTACCAGAACACGGCCAGGGTGCACTTCAACCAGCACACCGAGGGCCAGGGCCGGTTCGGGCGGCGGCTGATCTATGGCGGCCACATCATCAGTCTCGCGCGGTCGCTGAGCTACAACGGCCTGGCGCCGGCCATGTGGATCGCGGCGATCAACGGCGGGGCGCATACCGCGCCGACCTTCGCGGGCGACACCATCTACGCCTGGTCGGAGGTGCTGGAGACCGCCGACCTGCCGGGGCCGGTGGGCGCGCTGCGGTTGCGCACCGTCGCCTGCAAGGACCACGCGGCCGTAGACTTCCCCGACAAGGCCGAAGACGGCAAGCGCGATCCTTCGGTGGTGCTGGACCTCGACTACTGGGCGCTGATGGTGAAATGAGCGGCGCAGGCCAGGACGCGGCCGCCGAATCGCGGCGGCTGATGCGGAGCGAGCCGACGGCGGTGCTCTCGACAGGACTGGGCGCCGACGGCTGGCCCTACGGCTCCCTGGTGCTGACGGCGGTCGATCATGCGGCGCGGCCGATCCTGCTGATCTCGACCCTGGCCGAGCACACGAAGAACCTCGCCCGCGACGACCGGGTTTCGCTGCTGTTCGACGGCACCGGCGGCCATCGCGAGCGCCTGACCGGGCCGCGGGTCACCGTGCTGGGCCGGGCGGCGAAGACCGACGACGAACACGCCAAGGCGCGGTTCCTCGCCCGTCACCCCTCGGCGGCCATGTACGCCGGCTTCGGCGACTTCGCCTTCTGGCGAATCGAGCCCGAGCGCGCCCACATCGTCGCCGGCTTCGGGCGGATCGACTGGGTGGACGCGGACAGCCTGCTGACCGACGTTTCCGGCGCGGCCGCGCTGGCCGGGGCCGAGTCGGGCATCGTCCGGCACATGAACGAGGATCATTCGGACGCGGTCGGCCTCTATGCCAACGTACTCTGCGGACAGGACGGCGTCGGCTGGCGCATGACCGGCGTCGACCCGGAAGGCGCGGACCTGGCGCGCGCCGGTGCGCACTGCCGTGTCGCCTTCGGCAAGCCCGTTGCGGATGCCGACGGCGCCCGTGCGGAACTGGTCCGGCTGGTGAGGACGGCGCGCGGGCGCGGATGAAAACAATCCGAAAGTCTGTTGCGAATCCTTCTCACGGCATGTGACAGTAACGCACGGCATGTGACAGTAAATCCGGTTGAAACGGTCGCCGCCTTGGATATGGTTGCGGCTCTTTCGTGACAGCGCGCGGAATCAGGGTGACGCGGAGAAGGGCGTTACTTCCGCATCTGTTTCTGGCGTCCGACGCCGTGGCGGGACCTATTCCATCGGGAGGAAGCTTTGGAGAACCTGGGACCGACGATCAGCAGCAACGGGCTGGACCGACTGGGGCTGGACGGCGTGGCGACGGCGCACTGGAACTACGGCACCGCCGCGCTCTACACCGCTGCGCTGGCCCGCGGCGAGGGCAAGCTGGGCGTGGGCGGTCCGCTGGTCGCGACGACGGGCGTGCATACCGGCCGCTCGGCCCAGGACAAGTTCATCGTCAAGGAACCGTCTTCCGAGAGCGAGATCTCGTGGGGCGCGATCAACAAGCCCTTCGACGCCGACCGTTTTGACGCCCTGCTGGCCCGCGTGCAGGGCTATCTGAGCGGCCGGGAGGTCTTCGTGCAGGACTGCTGGGCGGGCGCGTCGCGCGACTACCGGCTGGGCGTGCGGGTGATTACCGAGAAGGCCTGGCACAACCTGTTCGCGCGCAACATGTTCATCCAGCCGACGGCGGATGAGCTGGCCGGGTTCGATCCCGAGTTCACCGTCATCCAGGCGCCGAACTTCCGCGCCTCGCCCGAGCGCGACGGCACCCGCTCCGACTGCTTCATCATCGCCAACTTCGCGAAGAAGATCGTGATCATCGGCGGCACCCACTATGCCGGCGAGATCAAGAAGTCGGTGTTCTCAATCCTCAACTACCTGCTGCCGGCGCGCCAGGTGATGCCGATGCACTGTTCGATCAACGTCGGCGAGGCGGGCGATTCGGCGATCTTCTTCGGCCTTTCCGGCACCGGCAAGACAACGCTGTCGGCCGACCCGCGCCGCGAACTGATCGGCGATGACGAGCATGGCTGGTCGGATGACGGAGTCTTCAACTTCGAGGGTGGCTGCTACGCCAAGGTGATCAACCTTTCGGCGGACGCCGAGCCGGAGATCTACGCGACGACGCGCATGTTCGGCACGGTGCTGGAGAACGTGGTCATGGACCCGCTGAGCGGTGTCCTCGATCTCGACGACGGCACGCTGACGCAGAACACGCGCGCCTCCTATCCGATCGACTTCATCCCCAACGCCTCGGCGACCGGCGTTGCGGGCCATCCGAAGAACGTGGTCATGCTGACCGCCGACGCCTTCGGCGTGCTGCCGCCCATCGCGAAGCTGACGCCGGAACAGGCGATGTATCACTTCCTGTCGGGCTACACCGCCAAGGTGGCCGGCACCGAAAAGGGTCTCGGCAGCGAACCGCAGGCGACCTTCTCCACCTGTTTCGGCGCGCCGTTCATGCCGCGCCATCCTTCGGTCTACGCCAAGCTGCTGGGCGAGAAGATCGCCCGTCATGGCGCGGCCTGCTGGCTGGTCAACACGGGCTGGACCGGCGGCGTCTACGGCGTCGGCCGGCGCATGCCCATCGCCTACACCCGCGCGCTGCTGAACGCGGCCCTGGACGGCTCGCTGGACAACGTCCCGACCAAGACCGATCCGAACTTCGGCTTTCAGGTGCCGACCGCCTGTCCGGAGGTGCCCGAGGAGGTTCTCAACCCGCGCGGCACCTGGGACGACGGCGGCGCCTATGACGCCAAGGCCGGAGAGCTGGTGGGCCGCTTCAACGACAACTTCACCCAGTTCGAGGGCTACGTCGAAAGCGAGATCCGCCAGGCGGCGCCGCGCAAGGCGGCGTAGACAGGGTCCCCGCATGGCGCGGGGGGATGGTCTGGCGGGCCCGCGCGCCTGCTGAATTCTCTGAAGGACCGGGCGCCCGGGATCAGGTCCGAGGACACCGGACAACACTTCCCGGAACGACCCCCGGTATTAGGTGAACTACGCCCAGTAGCCGGGGCGGGGGGTGTCGGAGCGGGCCGCCTTCGCCTGCTTCGCCAGCACGTATTCCAGTTTCTGGATCGCGGCCTGCTTCAGGGCCTTGCGGCCGGCGCTGACGGGACCGATCAGTATGGCTTCCGTACCCGTCGCCTCGTCGATGGCGGCGACCCGGACCATGTCGTCCATGACCGTATATTCCAGATAGACGTCGGACATCGGGCCAGCTCCCGGCTTCTCGCGATCCGGCCATCCTCGCCGGCGGCGGTAAAGATGCCGTTAACCCCGTCCGCCGGCCGCCCCGGTCAGCTACCCGCGACGCGGCGGTCGACGCCTTCCCAGTATGGCTCGCGCAGCTCCTTGCGGCGGATCTTGCCGACCGGAGACTTGGGCAGCGGCTCCTTGCGGAAGACGACCTGCGAGGGCTTCTTGTAGGAGCCGAGGCGCTCGGTGCAGGTGCGGATCACGTCGTCTTCCGTGACCTCGTGGCTGCCGTCGAGGACGCAGAGCGCCATCGGCGTCTCGCCCCAGCGTTCGTGCGGCACGCCGAAGACCGCGACCTCGACCACGCCGGGCAGGTCGGCGATGACGTTCTCCAGCTCCAGCGGCCAGATGTTGTAGCCGCCGGAGATGATCATGTCGTCGGCGCGGTCGAGGATGTAGAGATAGCCGTTCCTGTCGAGGCGGCCGACATCGCCGGTCTTCACCCAGCCGTCGACGATGCGCTCGGCCGTGGCCTCGGGGTTGTTCCAGAACTCGGTCATCTGCCCGTCCGACTTGGCGACGATCTCGCCCGGATCGCCCAGCGGCACGGGATTGTTCTCCTCGTCCCAGATCTGCACCTCGATATAGGGCAGCGGCATGCCGCAGGCGCGCAGCGGCGTCGAGCCCTCGATCTCCGCGAACCACTGGCGCGGCCCCATGATGGCGACGGGCAGCACCTCGGTCTGGCCATAGCCCTGGTACATGGCGTCGCCGAAGACTTCGTAAGCTTTCAGCGCGGTGGCGTCGGCGATGGGCGCAGCGGCGGCCAGGATGCACTTCAGCTTCGAGAAGTCCCGGGTCTCGGCGCTCGGGTCCTGCAGCATGGTGTTCAGCATGGTCGGCACGAAGAAGGCGTAGGCGACACGCTCCTTCTCCATGATCTCCAGCGTCTCGCCGGGGTGGAAATGGTCCAGCAGCAGGTTGCAGCCGCCGCCCAGGAAGACCGGCAGGAACTGGTAGCCCGAACCGTGGCTGATCGGCCCGACATGCAGGCAGACATCGCCCGGCTCCACCGGCGGGAACAGATAGAACCAGTCGCGCCCGGCGGCGAGCCAGGCCCTGTGGGAATAGGCCACGCCCTTGGGCCGGCCCGTGGTGCCGCCGGTATGGCGGATGATGAACTTGTCGTCCGGATCGATCGCGATGTCGGGTGTCTCGGCGGACTGCTTCATCAGCCAGTCCTCGTAGCCGCCATCGCGCACGATGACGCGCTCCAGATCGGGCAGTTCGTCGACGAAGCCGTCCATGTCGCCGGCATAGTGCTCGGCGACCAGCACCGCGCGGCAGTTGGTGTGTCCCAGCATGTGCAGGTGCATCTCGCGCCGGTCGCGGGCATAGAGCGGCACGCGGACGATGTTGGCGATCGCCGCGCCGAGGAAGAAGTCGGCGGCCTCGATGGAGTTGTCCTCCAGCACGCCGACCCGGTCGCCGGGTTTCAGTCCCATGCCGAGCAGCGCGTTGGCCAGCCGGACGCCGCGGTCCCAGGCCTGCCGGAACGTCAGCCGCCGGTCGCGCCAGACGATGCATTCCCGGTCGGCGTAGAACGTCGCCGAACGTTCCATCAGCGTGCGTACATCCATTTCGTCCCTCCCCAGGTCAACGATCTCAAGCTTCGCTCTTTTGGCTCGGAACCGAGGTGCGGCGCAAGCTTCACCCGCGCGTCAGCGTACAACGCGGAAGGTTAGGAAGCGTTGCCCGCGCCGCGCCGCGACCCGGCGGCCCGTGATCCGGTAGCCGGCGCGCTCGAAAACGGCGCGGGAGACGGCGCTGGCCCAGGCGCTGCGGTGGCGCACGCCCCGGACGGCGAGCGCTTCGTCGCCGGCGGCGAGCAGCGCCCGGCCGACGCCGCGCCGGGTGAAGGCGGGATCGGTGTAGAGCATGTGCACATGGCCGTCGGGCCGCAGCTCGGCGAAGCCCGCGATCGCGCCCCCGATTTCCGCGATCAGGGTCAGGTTGCGTGTCTGCCGGGTCCGCCAGGCCGCGAGCGGCAGGCGGGCCGGCGCCCAGGCCCGCCGCTGGGGCAGGGAATAGAGCCCGGCGGCGCCGATCCGGACCGCACGGCGAAAGAGGCGGAGGGTGGCCGGCGCGTCGGCCGGCGTGGCGGAGCGAATCAGCACGGTCATGGGACTGCTGTTCATACAGAAAACCCCGCCGGCGTCACCGGCGGGGTTTGCTGCCCGGGAAGGCGCAATGGTCAGGCCGCCTGGCGCGCCGGGGCCACGCAATGGGCTGCAATGGCCTCCACATGGCGGTGGTCCGTGCCGCAGCAGCCGCCGACCACGGCGGTGGCGGGCAGGAGCGACAGCAGTTCGGCATAGTCCCGGCCGAGTTCGGCAGGGTTGCCGTCGTCCAGTTCCTCCGCGGCGTCCAGTTCGGCATGGCTGAGCCGGGAGGCGTTGGCCCGCAGTCCCCGGATGCGCCGGATCCAGTCGCCGCCCTGCCGCAGCGTCCCGGCGAAATGGTCCGGGTGGGCGCAGTTGATCATGAAATAGGCGGCGAAGCCGTCGGTCGCGGCGTCGACCGCCCGGATGGCCTGGCCCAGCGTCTCGCCGGTCGGCAGCCGTCCGTCCGTTTCCACCGTGAAGGAAATGGCCGCGGGCATGCCGGCCGCCCGGGCGGCGCGGACGATGCCGATGGCCTCGGGGGTGTTGGTGATGGTCAGCGCGGCGACCATGTCGGCGCCGGCGCTGGCGAAGGTGGCGATCTGGGCGGCATGGTAGTCGCAGGCCGCCGCCTCGGTCATCACCTCGCCCGGGTCATAGCCGTCGCCGCGCGGGCCGAGATTGCCGGAGATGACACAGGGCGTCGCCGCCGTTTCCAGGTCGTCGCGGATCGATTTCAGCATGGCGATGGCGTCGCGGTTGACGGCGTCGAGGCCGTGCGCGTCATAGCCCAGCTTCGCGCCCCAGTCCGGATTGGCCCGCCAGGTGGGGGATTCGAGCACGAAGCCGCAGCCCCGGTCGCGCGCGATCTTCACGTGCCGGCGGTAGTAGCTGTCGATCACCTGGCGGCCGACCCGGTCGCGCAGCAGGTCGAAGGCGGCGAAATGCGGCATCTCCAGGCCGATCTGGAACGCCAGCGTGGTTTCCATGCCGCTGTCGGTCAGGAACATTCCGCCGTCAAGCTGGGGGAGGTTGTCACGGTATTTCGCGTTCATGGCTCGATCTCCTGTCGCTGCATGATGCGCCGCGGCGTCGTCCCGCGGCAGGCGAGGCGACCATCGCGCGCCCGGGCGCACGGCGATAGAAGACGCGTGGTGCGGAAAGCCCGGTTTCCGCGTTTCGCCGCTGTTTCAATTGCCTGGGGGACCGCGGCCGGCTCTTTGGCGTTGCCAGCGTGACGGTCGTGCGGCAAAAACCGTACTCGCGATACGGTTTTCGCCGGAGAAATGCGATGCGCAAGGGCTTCGAGACGCGTGAACGCATCATGGACGTCGCGGAGCAGGCGGTCCTGGAGAAGGGGTTCGGCGCCACCTCGATCGACGAGATCATCGCCGCTGCCGAGATCACCAAGAGCGGCTTCATCTACCATTTCCCCGACAAGCCGGCGCTCGCGCGGGCCTTGCTGGAGCGCTATATCGAGCGCGACGATCAGGTGCTGGACGACATCTTCGGCCGCGCCTTCGAACTGACCGACGACCCGCTGCAGGCCATGCTGGTGGGGCTGAAACTGTTCGCCGAGCTGATGGCCGACCTGCCGGCCGGCCATCCGGGCTGCCTGGTGGCGACCTATTGCTATCAGGAGCGGCTGTTCGACAGCGAGATCCGCGAGATCAACGCGCGCGCGGTGCAGGCCTGGCGGCGGCGCTTCCGCAGCCTGCTCGACGACATCGTGGCGACCTATCCGCCCCGCGACGAGGTCGATCTCGACGATCTGGCCGACATGTTCTCGACCGTGATCGAGGGCGGCATCGTGATGTCCAAGGCGTTGCGCGATCCACCGCTGCTGGCGCGCCAGGTCCTGCTGCTGCGGTCCTATGTCAAGCTGCTGCTGTCGCCGCGCGTCGGCCGCTGAAACAGAAGAAAGCCCCGCCGGTGAGGTGGTCGGCGGGGCTTCCCCTTCGCACCGTTGGCTTTCGGCGCCGCCGGTGCGGGTTCCGCGTGCGCGCCGGCATCAGAGGAGGGCGCGTCGCGGCCGCGGAACCTTTCGCGGCGCTGCCCGGGCTGTTTCCGGGCGCCGGAGGATGTGTTCTCCGGCAGTCTGCGGCGGATGGACCGCCGTCTTTCGGTGATGCCGGCTTCATTGGCGGCGCCGGCGGGCCGTATGCGTGGGGTCAGAGCCGAGCCTGCTTGGGCGGCTTCATATTCCTAGCCTCCCGTTCACTGTTGACGCTAGGTAAGCTACGCCTCCGCCGGGGGCGCGGTCAACGGGATTCGGCGGCGCCGGGCGGCATTGTCACAGGGGCCGGTCCGTCCTATGGATGCAGACGCATGTTCCGCGCGTCAGGGAGGGCCGCGATGACAGCCACAGACCGGAACGCGGACCGTTGAGCGTCGCGCGGCTGATTCTCGCCATGGGCGCCTGGACGCGCCTGCGCCAGGCCGCCGGCGAGCTCTCGGCGCGGATCGAGGGGGAATTGAAGGCGCAGGGCCTGCCGCCGGTGATCTGGCACGACGCGCTGCAGGCGCTGAAACGCGCCGGCGATGACGGCCTGCGCATGTACGAACTGCAGGACGAACTCCGCCTGCGCCAGTACAACGCCTCCCGCCTGGTCGAGCGCATGGCCATCGACGGGCTGGTGGCCCGGCGCCGTCCCGAGGCGGACCGCCGCGGTCAGGTGCTGACCATCACCGACAGGGGCCGCCAGCGCCTGGACGAGAGCTGGCCGGTCTACCGCCAGGCGGTCGAACGCCACGTCATGGCCCGCCTGGACGAGGCCGACGCCGACAAGCTGGCGGAGCTGATGGAGAAGCTCGCGCGCTAGGACTTGAACCCTGTCATTCCCGCCGCTATAAGCCGCGGTTCCGGTCGTCCGGCAGGGCATGCCGTGTCGGCCCAGAAGCTTGGGAGCGCAAGGCTCCCGACACCTTATGTTCAAGAGGAAGCAAATGCCCAAGATGAAGACGAAGAGCGGGGCGAAGAAGCGATTCAGCCTCACCGCCACCGGCAAGGTGCGGCGCCAGCAGGCCGGCAAGCAGCACGGCATGATCAAGCGCACCAACAAGCAGATCCGCGACCAGCGCGGCACGACGATCATGGCCGACAGCGACGCCAAGTTCGTCAAGAAATACTTCCTGCCCAACGACTGAACGCTGACCAAGGAGACGTAACTCATGGCACGTGTGAAACGTGGCGTCGCCAGTCGTGCGCGGCGCAAGGAAATCCTGGAACAGGCCAAGGGCTACCGCGGCCGCCAGAAGAACGTCCTCTCCATCGCGCGCCAGCGCGTCGAGAAGGGCCTGCAGTACCAGTACCGCGACCGCAAGGTCCGCAAGCGCAACTTCCGCAGCCTGTGGATCCAGCGCATCAACGCGGGCGTGCGCGAACACGGCCTGACCTACGCGGTCTTTATCGACGGCCTGCGGTCCGCCGGTATCGAAGTTGACCGCAAGGTGCTGGCCGATATCGCCGTGCGCGATCCCGACGGCTTCAAGGTCCTGGTCGAGAAGGCCAAGGACGCCCACGAAGCGAAATACGCCGGGAACTGAGATCGCCGGCTGACGCTTCGCCCGAACTATCGCGGAAGCGTTTGACATGGACATCCAGAAACTCGAGACCGAGCTGACCGGTCCGATCGAGAGCGCCGCCTCCATGGCGGCGCTCGAGGACGCGCGTATCGCCGCGCTGGGCAAGAAGGGGCGGCTGACCGAGCTGATGCGCTCGCTGGGCAAGATGGACCCGGCGGAGCGTCAGCAGGTCGCCCCCGAGCTCAACCGCCTCAAGAACGAGATCACCGCCGCCATCGAGACCCGCCGGGCCGAGCTCAAGCGGGCCGAGATGGAGGCGAGGCTGGCCACCGAGGCGGTCGACGTCACCCTGCCGGTCCGCCCCGAGGAGACGGGCCGCATCCATCCCGTCAGCCAGGTGGTGGACGAGATCACCGAGATCTTCGCCGATCTCGGCTTCGCCGTGGCCGAGGGCCCGGACATCGAGGACGACTTCCACAACTTCACGGCGCTGAACTTCCCGCCGGCCCACCCGGCCCGGGAGATGCACGACACCTTCTTCTTCCATCCCGACGAGGCGGGCGAGCGCAAGCTGCTGCGCACCCACACCTCCTCGGTGCAGATCCGCTGGATGGAGAACAACCCGCCGCCGCACCGCATCGTCGTGCCGGGGCGGACCTACCGCTCCGACAGCGACATGACCCATACGCCCATGTTCCACCAGATCGAGGGTCTGGTGATCGACCGGAACGTGCACATGGGCCACCTGAAGGGCGTGCTGGAGGCCTTCTGCGAGGCCTTCTTCGAGGTCGACGAGGTGCAGATGCGCTTCCGTCCCAGCTTCTTCCCCTTCACGGAGCCGTCGGCCGAGGTCGATATCGGCTGCGCCTTCGACGAGGGCCAGATCCGCATCGGCGAGGGCGACGACTGGCTGGAGATCCTCGGCTGCGGCATGGTGCATCCCAACGTGCTGCGCTTCTGCGGCCTGGACCCGGACGAGTGGCAGGGCTTCGCCTGGGGCATGGGCATCGACCGGATCGCCATGCTGAAATACGGCATTCCCGATCTGCGCGCCTTCTTCGAGGCCGATCTGCGCTGGCTGAAGCATTACGGCTTCATGCCCTTCGACGTGCCGGCGCTGGGCGGAGGGCTCAGCCGATGAAGTTCACGCTGAGCTGGCTGAAGGAGCATCTCGACACCGACGCCAACCTGGACGAGATCACGGCGAAGCTGACCGCCATCGGCCTGGAGGTCGAGGCGGTGGAAGACCGGGCGGCGGAGCTGAAGGATTTCACCGTCTGCCGCGTGGTCGAGGCCGCGCCGCATCCGGACGCCGACCGGCTGCGCGTCTGCACCGTCGATACCGGCGCGGAGACCGTGCAGGTGGTCTGCGGCGCGCCCAACGCCCGGACGGGCATGAAAGGCGTCTTCGCGCGCTCGGGCCTCACCGTGCCGGGGACGGGCCTGCTGCTGAAGCCGACGAAGATCCGCGGCGTCGATTCCAACGGCATGCTGGTCTCGGAGCGGGAAATGGGCCTTTCCGACGAGCATACCGGCATCATCGAACTGCCCGAAGACGCGGTCGTGGGCCAGCCTTTCGCGCCGGTCATGGGTCTGGACGATCCGATGATCGAGATCGCGATCACCCCGAACCGCCAGGACTGCCTGGGCGTGAACGGCATCGCCCGCGACCTGGCCGCCGCCGGTCTGGGCCGGCTGATGGCGCCGGACCTCACCGGCCCGGAAGGCAAGTACCAGAGCCCCGTCGGCGTGCGCCTGGCCTTCGAGGACCCGGAAACGGCCGATGCCTGCCCGGTTTATCACGGCTGCCATGTCCGCGGCGTGAAGAACGGGCCGAGCCCCAAATGGCTGCAGGAGCGGCTGCTGGCCATCGGCCTCAGGCCCATCTCCACGCTGGTCGACATCACCAATTTCGTCACCTTCGACCTGGGCCGGCCGCTGCATGTCTTCGACGCCGACAAGGTGAAGGGCGACATCCAGGTCCGCCTCGGCCGGCCGGGCGAGAGCTTCATGGCGCTCGACGGCGAGACCTACGAGATGACCGGCGAGGAATGCGTCATCGCCGACGATGGCGGCGCGCACGGCTTCGGCGGCGTGATGGGCGGCGAGGCGAACGGCGTCACCGCGGAGACCGTCAACGTCTTCATCGAAAGCGCCTGGTTCGATCCCGTGCGGACCGCGCGCACCGGCCGCCGCCACAGCATCGATTCGGATGCCCGCTACCGCTTCGAGCGCGGCGTCGACCCGGAGAGCGTCGCCTGGGGCATCCGGGTCGCGGCCCGGCTGGTCACCGAACTCTGCGGCGGCGAGCCGAGCGAAATCGTCACCGCCGGCGAGATACCCGACACCGGCCGCACGGTCACGCTCCGCGCCTCCCGCGTCGCCAGCCTGGGCGGCGTCGAGGTCGACGAGGCCGAATGCCGCCGCATCCTGGAAGCGCTGGGTTTCGGCGTCTCCGGCTCGGGCGAGGCCATCCGGGTGGCGGTGCCGTCATGGCGGCGCGATATCGACGGGGAGGCCGACCTGGTCGAGGAGGTCGTGCGCATCCACGGCTATGACCATATCCGCTCGGCGCAGCTGCCGCCTGTCTCCGACGTGGCGCGGCCGTCGCTGACGCCGGGCCAGCGCAACGTGCGCACCGCGCGCCGCGTGCTGGCCGGCCGCGGGATGGTGGAGGCCGTCACCTGGTCCTTCCTGCCGCGCGCTCATGCGGCGCTGTTCGGCGGCGGGCAGGATGCGCTGGTCCTCTCCAACCCGATCTCCGCCGATCTCGACTGCATGCGGCCCTCGCTGCTGGCGAACCTGATCGCCGCCGCCGGGCGCAATGCCGACCGGGGCGCCCCCGACACGGCGCTGTTCGAGGTCGGCCCGCAATACCGCGGCGACGGCCCCGACGAGCAGGACACCGTCGCCGGCGGCGTCCGCCGCGGCCAGATCGGCGCCCGCCACTGGGCCGGCGGCCCGCGCCCCGCAGACGCCTTCGACGCCAAGGCCGACGCGCTGGCCGCGCTCACGGCGCTGGGCGTGGACGCTGAGAAGGCGCAGATCGCGGCGGAAGCGCCCGGCTGGTACCATCCGGGCCGCTCGGGCGTGATCCGGCTGGGACCGAAGCTGGTGCTGGCGCATTTCGGTGAGATCCACCCGGCGGTACTCGACGCGCTGGACGTGAAGGGGCCGCTGGTCGGCTTCGAAGTCTTCGTGGAGCGCGCGCCGCTGCCCAAGGCCGGGCGCAAGACCACCCGTCCGCCGCTGAAGATTTCCGACTATCCGGCGGTCAGCCGCGACTTCGCCTTCATCGTCGACCGCTCAGTCGCCGTGGCCGAGATGATCCGCGCCGCCCGCGGGGCCGACCGCAACCTGATCGAGGACGTCCAGGTCTTCGACGTCTACGAGGGCGCCAGTATCGGCGAGGGCAGGAAGTCGATTGCGCTGGCGGTGAAGCTGCAGCCCACGGACCGCACGCTCACCGACGAGGAGATCGAGCAGGTCGCCGGCAAGATCGTCGCCAATGTGACGAAGTCGACTGGGGGCGTCCTCAGGGGCTAGTAGTTCGCCCGATATTGTCGCCCTTGGACTTGATCCAAGGGCCCAGCGCACCATTGAACTGGGTCCTGGGGTCAAGCCCCAGGACCCATATTGTTTAGGCGGCTTCGCCATCCCGCCTTCACCCAGGCGGGGTCGCCTCCGGCCCGGCGATTTCCATGGCCTTGCGGTAGGCGGGGCGCTGGCCGATGCGCGCGGCGTAGGCTTTCGTGTTCGGCAGGTCGTCGATGGACCGGCCGCCCGAGGGGATGATGCGGACGACGTCGTACATGGTCATGAAATCGGCGCAGGTGATCTCGTCGCCGGCCAGGTAGGGCGTGCGGCCCAGAGTCTGTTCGAGCATGGCGTAGTAGCCGTCCCAGCGCCGCCGCAGCAGTTCCCTGACCAGCGGCGTCGTCTCCCCCTCCGGGTTGGCGCCCAACGCCAGCTGAGCGAAGTACAGGCCCAGCGCGTTGTTGTTGAAGTGCATCCAGTAGAGGTAGTCGGGATAGTTCGCCTGGTCGGGCGAGACCGTGAACCGGCCGCCGGCATGGCGGTGGCAGATATGTTCCAGGATCACCGCGGATTCCGTCAGCCGCCGGCCGTCGTCGTCGATGACCGGCGCGGTCGCCGCCGGGTGCAGCGCCACATAGTCGTCCGGCATCAGCCGGTTGGCCTTCCGGCGATACCATTTCAGCTCGTAGGGCAGGCCGAGTTCCTCCATCAGCCAGACAACCCGGTCCGACTGGGAGACGCCGAGATGGTGTATCGTGATCATGGTCGTTTCCTTCCGCCTGCTTTCGCCCAGCATAGACAGCCGCTCCGCCGCCGGGGAAGCGCGGTTTGACTGGCGCGGACAATAGGCTATGACGCTGTGGCGAAACGGCTGACCGGCGGACTCGAATCGGGGAGGATAGGGTATGTCGAGCAACGCTCCGATGGACATTCTGCAGGCGGTCGTCCTGCCGGAATGGATCGACTACAACGGCCACATGAACGTGGGCTACTACAATGTGGCCTTCGACAAGGCGACGGACGGCCTGTTCGACCATCTCGACATGGGGCTGGACTACGTGCAGCGGGAGAACAAGTCGTTCTTCACGCTGGAGACCCATGTCCACTATGTCCGCGAGGTCCTGGAAGGCACGCCGCTGCGCTACACGGTCCAGCTCCTCGACTTCGACGCCAAGCGCGTGCACGCCTTCTTCCAGATGTTCCACGCCGAGGAGGGCTATCTGTCCGCGACGTCGGAGCAGATGTGCGTCCATGTCGACCTGGCCACCCGCCGCACCGCGGCGATGCCCGACGATCTCTACGCCCGGGTGGAGAAGCTCGGCCTGGCGCACCGTGACCTGCCCTGGCCCGAGCAGGCCGGCCGCGGCATGAAGATCCGCCGCCGCGGCGCGGCGGCCTGACGCGCCATGCCGCCCGTGGTCCAGCGCGCCCGCGAATGGATCACGAAGCTGTTCCGCGAAAGCCTGCGCGACTTCCGGCCCTTCCGCGATCTGGCCGCGCGCGAACAGATGACGATGCTGCTGTTCGCGGTGCTCACCGGCCTGACCGTCGGCTACGCGGCCTACGGCTTCCGCCTGTCGCTGTCGGCGGTCCAGTACCTGTTCTACGGCGTCGGCACCGAGTATCTGGTGCAGACGATCCTGGTCCTGCCCTGGTGGCACGTCGTGCTGGCCCCGGCGCTGGGCGGCCTGGCGGTGGCGCTGTTCCTGAAGTTCGTGATGCCCGGCCACCGGCCGCAGGGCGTCGCCGAGGTGATCGAGGCCGGCATGTACCACAACGGGCGGATGTCGTTCCGCGCAGGCATGGGGGCGGCGTTCACCAGCGCGCTGTCGATCGGCGCCGGCGCCTCGGTCGGGCGGGAGGGGCCGCTGGTCCATCTCGGCGGCTCCATCGCCAGCATCCTGACCAAGCGCCTCAACCTGAGCCGTCTGGACGGCCACACCATGCTGGCCTGCGGCGTGGCCGCGGGCGTCGCGGCGTCGTTCAACGCGCCCATCGCGGGCGTGATCTTCGCCCACGAGGTGGTGCTGGGCCATTACGCGCTGCGCGCGCTGGCGCCGGTGGTGATCTCGGGGGTCTGCGGCACCATCGTCACCCGCATCCACATCGGCGACTTCCCGGCCTTCCTGATCCCCGACTACGACATTCTCAGCTTCTGGCAGTTCCCCGCCTTCATGATGCTGGGGCTCGTCTCCGGCCTGATGGCGCTGATCTTCTTCTGGTCGGTGGGCTTCACCAGGGATGTCATCGGTCGGACGCGCATCCCGGACTTCTGGCGGCCGCCCATCGCCGGCCTCGCCGTCGGCGTCATTGCGTTGCAGTTCCCGGAGGTGCTGGGCGTCGGCTACGAGGCGACCGACAATGCGCTGAACCAGGTCTACCCCCTGCACCTGCTGATCCTGCTGGTGGCGGCGAAGATGGCCGCGACCTCGATCTGCGTCTCCGGCGGCTTCGGCGGCGGCGTCTTCTCGCCGGCGCTGTTCATCGGCGCGATGACCGGCGGCGCCTTCGGCCTGATCGCCGCCAATGTCTTCCCCGAACTGGCCGCCGAGCATGGCCTCTACGCCATCGTCGGCATGGGGGCGGTGGCTTCGGCCGTGCTGGGCGCGCCGATCTCGACCACGCTGATCGTCTTCGAGCTCACCGGCGACTATCGCGTCACCATTGCGTTGATGGTGGCCGTGGTGCTGGCCACCGTCATGGCGCGGCAGTTCCGCTATCCCAGCTTCTTCCACTGGCAGCTCGCCCGCCGCGCGGTGAAGCTCGCCGAGACCGACGAGGTGCTGCTGCACGCCCAGGTCGTCGCCGACGTCATGGTGACCGACGTGGAGACGATCAGCCCGGAGATGAGCTTCGGCGAACTGCGCGAGGTCTACCGCGACAGCAGCGCCCAGGCCTATTACGTCGTCGACGCCGACGGGCGCATCCAGGGCGCGCTGAACGAGGCCGACGTGAAATACGCCCTGCTGGATCCGATGCTGGACAACCTCGGCCGCGCCGTCGACATCGCTTCCCAGACCGGGCCGCTGCTGACCCCCGACATGCCGCTGGACGAGGCGCTGACCGCCTTCCGGGGCACGGCGCATCGCTTCCTGGCCGTGGTCGACAGTCCCGTTGGCCGCCGGCTGCTCGGCACCGTCGCCTTCCGCACGGTGCTGGAGGCCCACAACCGCGCGCTCAAGGCCGCCCAGGCGGAGACGCGATAGGCCCGGGCGGTCTGCTTCTCTATTTCCGGCGGTTCTTCAGGCCGATGGAGCGCCCGGCCTCCGGCGGCGGATCGAGGCGGGCGTGCGCCGCCTGCATCGCGGCGAGTCGGGCCTGGATGTCCGGGTGCATGGGCGCGGCGCGGCGCGTCTCCCGGCTGACATGCAGGCTCATCAGTTCGTTGGTGGCGGCCCGGTAGCCGTCCTCGGCGTGAACCATCTCGTGAATGTAGTGGATGCGCTTCTCGTCGAAGCCAAGCAGCCAGGTCCGGAACAGCAGCGGATCGCCTTCGCGGACCTCCTGCAGGTAGTTGATATGGGCCTCCAGCGAGAAAGTCGTGATCTGCTGCGTCTCGCGGTGATCGGCGGTGAGCCCGCAATCGTCCAGGAAGGCGTCCGTGGCGAAATCGAAGACCACCAGGTAGTAGCCCATGTTCATGTGACCGTTGTGGTCGATCCACGCCGGCCGCACCTTGTCCCGATAGCCTTCGAACGGCGCCTTGATCGCCTGCATGCCGCCTCCCATATCTCCGACAGCGGCACTTAACCGCGTTTCGGACACGCCGGGCAACCGCCAGCGGGCCCTTGGCGCGACGATCCGATCGTGATATAGACCGCGCTCCAACGGCGGAGTTCGATTCGCCGAACGGATCGGTGTTGCCTGCAATGGCGGGCAACGGACGTGAGAATGTCAAGGTAACGGCGAACAGCGAAAGAGGAACGTCTTGGAAGTCAGCGTTCGTGACAACAATGTCGATCAGGCCCTCAAGGTCCTGAAGAAGAAGATGCAGCGGGAAGGCATCTTCCGCGAAATGAAGCTTCGCAACTACTACGAGAAGCCGTCGCAGCGGCGCGCCAGGGAGAAGGCCGAGGCCGTTCGCCGGGCGCGGAAGCTCGCGCGCAAGCGGGCTCAGCGCGACGGGCTCTGAGCCCCGAAGCCACCGTCATTGCCGAACAGGATGTCGGCCGGTCCATCGACCGGCCGATCGCGTTTGTCCGCGCCGAACTGGCGGGGGCCCGGAATCGGAAGGGGCGCGCCGTGATGCAACCGCGGCGCGCCCCTTCGTCGTTTCCCGTGTGGCGCCGGCCGGCTGGCCGAGCGGTCAGACCAGGAAGATCGCCATCAGCGCCAGCAGGACGATGCAGCCGATCACGCCCCATTTCACCAGCCCGGTGAACGCGCCATAGACCGACCTGTGCTGGGAGATATCCATCGAACCCGGCTCGTGCATGATTTCCGCCCTTTCCCTGTGGCCTTGCAGACCTGAAATTCCGGCGAGAAGATAGGCGAGGCCGCGCCCGCCCGCAAGATGCGCCGGGTCTCCGGCTCAGGCGGCGGCCTTCCGCCGCATGACATGGCCGGCGATCTCGTCGAGCGGCGCGATCCAGACGTCGCCCCGGGCTTCGGCGTGGTCGACCAGCCGCTCCAGGATGTTCATGCGGTGGTGGCGGCCGATGACCGAGGGGTGGCAGGTCAGCGTGAAGACGCCGCCCTCGCCGACGATGCCGTCCAGTTCGTCGCGCCAGATGCGGAAGACTTCCTCGGGTCCGTGCAGCTGCGCCATCAGGTGCGGCGGCATGAACCACATGAAGTAGACCGCGTCATCCAGGCACCAGTCGATGGGAAACTCCAGCAGGTCCGGCTGATCCGGGTAGATGTCGGAGAGCATGTGCGGCGCCTCGCCCGCGAACAGGCTGGAATCATAGGTGAAGCCGCGCTCCGCCAGCAGGCGCGCCGTGTGCAGGTTCATGTCCCAGGCCGGCGAGCGGTAGCCGGCGGGCCTGACGCCCAGATGCATCTCGAAGGCCGCGAGCGCGGCGTCGAGCACCGCCGCCTCGGCCTCCGGATCGTCCTTGTAGAGCGAGACGTTCTCGTGCTCGTGGCCATGGGCGCCGATCTCGTGGCCCTGCTCGACGATCGCGCGGAAGGATTCGGGCCAGCGCTCCACGTTCGCGCCGGGCACGTAGAAGCCGCCACGGATCCCGCGCCGTTTCAGGAAATCGAGAATGCGCGGCAGGGCCGTGTGCAGGCCGTACATGCCGCGGCTGTAGCCCTGCAGCCGCTTCGGCTTCTTCTCGAACAGCCGCTCGCCCGTGCGCGGGCCGGCCGGGTCGGGCCGGGCCGGCGCGTAGGCGTAGGTCACGTCGCAGTCGAAGGTCAGCGCCATGGCGCCGCGCCGGCCGTCGGGCCATGGGCCCCGGAACTCGTTCAGCATGATCGTCTCCCCGTATCGGGTCCGATTATGCATCCGCCGCCGCCGGGACCAAGAGCGGGCAGCGTCCGCGCAACGAAAAAGGCAGCCGTCCGAAGACGACTGCCTCTTCCTGTCGGTTCGTGCGGGGCCGGGGCCGGAGCCCCGGCGCCGGGTCGCCTCTTACTGGCGATCCTGCACGATGATGACCACGCGGCGGTTCAGCGGCTCACGCACGCCGTCGCCCGTCTGCACGGCCGGCAGGCTCTCGCCCAGGGCCGCAGCCTCGATGCGGTCGGCGGCGACGCCCCGCAGCTCGAGCACGTCGGTCACGGCGTCGGCACGGCGGTTCGACAGAGCCACGTTGTAGTCCGCCGGGCCCGAAGTGTCGGCATGGCCGGTCACGTCGATCTCGGCATTCGGCCGGGCGCGGAAGTCCGCCATCGCCTCATCGATCACATTGAACGCCTCGGATTCGATCTCGGACTCGTCGAACTCGAAGTAGACCGTGTAGGTCCGCGCCGGAACTGCAGCCTCAGGCTTCGGCGCGACGGCGACCGGCGGGTTCTCGATCGCGTTCAGGGCCGCATTGGCCTTGTCGCGGCAGCGCCAGATGTGCAGCAGCTGATAGCCTTCCTCGACCTGCTCCAGCCAGCAGTCGTAGCCGGACTGGGCCTGCGCCAGCAGACGCGGCGTTTCCGTCGCGGCGCCACCGTCATAGGCGGCCAGAATGCGCTGGTAGGTGCGCTCGGCATAGGCCGTCTCGGTGCCCGGAATGGAGCGGCTGTTGGGCAGATCCGGCTTCACCACGAAGCCGTCCGCAGCCGCCTGGGCCTTGTCCTGGAAATGGCGCAGGGAGTCGATATCCTTCTGGATATCCTCCTCGGACGCCAGGTGGGCGTACTCGCCGGCCAGCGCCTGGTTCAGCGCCGTGGCCTCCGACGTCATCATCGCCTCTTTCTCGTGCGCCGCAGCGAACGCCTGCTGAGGCAGCAAGAACATTGCGACAGCAGCGATAGCAGCCGACGACGCAGTTATTCTGGCGAGGTTTTTCATTCTTATTCCCCTATTTCCTATTCGCATCTTCAGGTCGGATTGATTTGACCGTTGCACATGACGCAGAACGACCAAACGCTACCGAGCGCCGATCTGCCTGGGCCGGAAGCTTGTCCTTGTCACATGTCCGTGCCATGACGGGCGCGTGGCTGTTTCGTGACCGGTATTGCATTGAAACCGCACGCAACCCTTTACTGACCCGAGCATAACCGGAGGACTTCTTTTGCCTCACGACAACATAAATGGCCATGCTAGAGCCGACTTCAATGAAGTGCGACAGGCTTTCGCATCAAATTTTCACGACTATGGCGAAATTGGGGCGAGTTGCTGCGTCACGCTCGGGGGCGAAACGGTCGTCGACCTGTGGGGCGGCGTTGCGGATCAGGCTACCTCGCGCCCCTGGGAGGAGGACACGATTTCCGTGGTTTTCTCCGCCACCAAGGGCGCCACGGCGATCTGCGCCCATCACCTGATCGAGCGTGACGCCTTCACACTCGACACGCCGGTCGTCGAATTGTGGCCGGAATTCGGCGCCCAGGGCAAGGACGGCGCCACGGTCCGCATGATGCTCGACCATTCTGCCGGCGTCCCCGTTCTGCGAGAAAAACTGAAAGAAGACGGCATCTATGACTGGGATTACATGTGCGATCGTCTTGCCGCCGAACAGCCGTTCTGGCAGCCGGGCGAGCGCAACGGCTATCACGGACTGACCTTCGGCTGGACGGTGGGCGAGCTGGTGCGCCGGGCCTCGGGAAAATCGCTTGGAACCTATTTTCGCGAGAATGTGGCCGAACCGCTCGGCATCGACTTCTGGATCGGCCTGCCGGAAGAAATGGAGCCGCGGGTGGCGCCGATGATCTTCCGCCGCCACCAGCCCGGCGACGCGCAGCCGCCCTTCCTGGAGGTGGGGCTGAACCAGCCGGGCTCGATCCCGCATCTGTTCCTGTTCAACTCCGGCGGCTTTCTCTCGCGCGGCTGCAATACCCGTGAGGGCCACGCGGCGGAGCTGGGCGGCGCCGGCGGCATCACCAATGCCCGCGGACTGGCGCTGATGTACCGCCCCTTCGCCAATGGCGGTTCGTGGGACGGCGTGGACATGGTGGGGCCGGACACCCTCGCCGCCATGGGGGAGGTCTCGACCGCGACCAACCTGGATGCCAACCTGCAGATCCCGACCCGCTTCGCGCCGGGCTTCATGAAGTCGATGGACAATCGCGGCCTCGGCTTCGAGAGTGCGATCATCGGCGCGGGCGCCTTCGGCCATGTGGGCGCGGGCGGCTCCATCGGTTTCGCCGATCCGGAGCTGGGACTCAGTTTCGGCTACACCATGAACCGGATGGGCGAAGGCCTGCTGCTCAACGAGCGCGGCCAGGCGCTGGTGGACGCGGTCTATCGCTGCCTGGGCGGCATGGCGGTGCGCGGCGGGGCCTGGCGGCGCGCCTGAGGCGCGGCGCCGCCGTTGCATCGCCGCACGCACGCCCTATTCTCCCCCGGTCGAACGCCAAGGGGAGGCCGCGGGACGTGAATCTGACCGATTGGGACAACCGGGAACGCCGCTACGACCTGAGTCCGGAAGCGGCGGCGCGGGAGCTGGAGCGCCATTACGGCATCGCCGGCGAGACCACCTTCGCCGACCTGGTCGCCCGGGCCGCCGAACAGTTTCCGGCCAAGGTCGCGATCGTCCATCATGGCCGCATCCTGACCTACGCCCAGCTCATACGGAAGGTGGCGGCCGTGCGCCGTTTCGTGGCGGACCGTGCGAAGCCGGGCCAGCGGGTGGCGCTGCTGGTCGACAACTCCGACCACTATCCGATCTGGTATTTCGGCATCCTGGCGGCCGGAGCCGTCGCGGTGCCGATCAACCCCAAGCTGGTGGCCCGGGAACTGGGCTACATGGTCGGCGACGCGGAGCCCGTGCTGTTCGTCGAGGAGACCCGATTCGAGAAGCTGATCGACGACGCCCTGGCGATGGCGGGACGCGACGTGCCGCGCTTCGTGGTCGACCGCGACCCGCCGCCGCCCTATGCCGGCGAGTGGCAGCCGACGCGGGGCATCGACGTCCACAGTCCGGCGGCGATCTACTACACCTCCGGCACCACGGGGGCGCCCAAGGGCGTGATCCACACCCACTACAGCCTGATGGCCGGCGCCGTCCTCTGTCCGGAAGCCTGGGAGCACACCGGGCCGGAGACGCGCTTTCTGGCCTGCACGCCGATGTTCCATATTGCCAGCCACGTCTTCTTCCTGGTGATCCTGGCGCTGGGCGCGACGCTGGTGGTCGACAGCTATCAGACCGAGCGCACCATGCGCCAGATCGCGGATCACCGCATCGACGCGTTCTTCGCGGTGCCCTCGCAGCTTCTGATGATGGAGCAGCACCCGCTGAAGGACGAACTCGATTTCTCCCACGTCAAGATGGTCTGTTTCGGCGCCGCGCCGATGGCCATGGACCGGTTGCAGGCCGTGCAGGACATGTTCCCCAATGCCGGCCTCGTCCACGCCATGGGGCAGACCGAAAGCTGCGGCATGATCGTCACCCTGTCCTCGAAACGGGCCTTCGAGAAGATCGGCTCGGTCGGCGTGCCCGTGCCGGGCAACGTCATCCGTGTGGTCGACGCGGACGACAACGACGTGCCCCGGGGGGAGATCGGCGAACTGGTCAGCCGCGGCCCGCAGAACATGATCGGCTATCTCAACCGCCCGGACGCGACGGCGGAGACCCTGCGCGGCGGCTGGCTGCACACCGGCGATCTCGGCTATCAGGACGAGGACGGCTATCTCTATCTGGTCGACCGCTCCAAGGACATGATCATCCGCGGCGGCGAGAACATCTACTCCACCGAGGTCGAGGATGTCGTCTACATGCTGGACGCGGTTTCGCTCTGCGCGGTGATCGGGGTGCCCGACAAGCTGTTCGGCGAGGAAGTCGGCGTCTTCATCCAGACCCGGAAGGGCAGGGCGCTGGCGGCCGAGGACGTGCAGAAGCACTGCCGGGAACATCTGGCCGCCTACAAGGTGCCCCGTGTCGTGGAGTTCGTCGACGATTTCGCCATGACCGCGACCGGCAAGATCCAGAAGGGCGAACTCCGCAAGCGCTACCAGGGCTGACCCCGGGGGCGGGGATCCGTTCCGCTGAGAACAAGGCCGTCGCCCGGCGGCGTCATGCCCGCGCCTCCCCCCGACCGGTCATCCCCGCCTTGTGCGGGGATGACAGGTTGTTTCCAGAGCCTTTGCATGAAGCGCAGGCTATGGCCTCTCAGGACGATGGCATTTCAATCGCGGGCATGCCCGCCGCCCCGAACGGGGCCAGGGGCGGCAAGGCGTTCGACCGGAGGCCGGACAGCCTACCCCCCGTAGGCGCGCTGACCCTCGACGATCGTCCATTCGACGATGTCGCGCAGCACCGTGCCCATGGCCTCGTCCCAGGCGCGGATGGAATCTTCCATGTTCTCGGTCGGCGGATCGTCGACCGCAGCCTCGAAGCTGGCGGAGCGGACGATGATCTGGCGCGGCTGGCGGATCAGCTTGGCGTTGATCCGCACGCGGATCTTGCCGCCGCCGAAGTTCTCCACCTGGAATTCGCGGATCTCGGTCTTCAGGCTGAAGTCGGCGCGCAGCCCGATGGCCTGACGGCCGACGGCGACGATGGTGCCGCTGTTCTCGAAACTTTCCACCAGCAGGGTCTGGACCATCTTCGGGGCGCGCTCGGTCCAGCGGATATCGCCGAAATAGCCCAGTTCCAGATGCGAGGGCCTCACGGCGATCCGCGCCGTGTCCAGGCCGCCGGCGGCGACGGGCTCCTCGATCACGAGTTGCCATTCGACCCGGGGCAGACCGGGATCGAAATTGCTCTTGGGCGACAGGTTGTAGAGATTGCTGGGCGCCTTCGGCACCGGCAGGATGCCGCCGCAGGCGGCCAGCAGCAGCATCGCCGCGGCCAGCGCGAGCGCCGGACCGGCCCGGAACCGGCGCTTCACTGATTGCGCTCCACGACCGCGCCCCCGCTGCCGAACAGCGACTGGGCCCCGCCGGCCTCCAGCCGCTCGGTCAGGCGGGAGAGCGAGGCGATCAGCAGCCGCGCCTCGGTGATGAAGCGCTGGAATTCGCCCAGCCCGTCATTGGCGAAGCTGCTCAGATACTCCTCGTTGTTCTGCAGCAATCCGTTCAGCGTCGACATCATTTCTCCCAGATCCCGGTTGGTCTGGCGCAGTTCACCGATCAGCGCCCTGGCGTCCTTGGTAACCACCTGGTCGACGCCGGTCATGGCGCCGCGGGCCACCGCCAGCGTTTCCTCCGCGTCGTCGATCACGCCCGACGAACGGTCGACCAGTTGACGCGCGCTCTTCATCGTCGCGGCGATGTCCGCGGCGCTGCTGTCGAGCGAGCGCAGCACGCTGTCGATGCGCATGTCCTGGCCGGCCAGGGTGCCGGTGACGGTCTTCAGGTCCGACAGGATGCCGGCGATCGAATCCTGATTCTCCGAACCCAGCAGATCGGCCAGCCGTTCGGTGACAACGATGGCCCGGCTGAGCAGTTCCGGCGCGCCGGAGAACAGCCTCTCGATGTCCGACGGCGCCGAGGGGATGATCGGCCTGGGCGCCAGCGGCGGGGTGGTCAGGGGCGGGCTCTTGGCGGCCGCGCCCTCGATGTTGACATAGGCGACGCCGGTGATGCCCTGCAGCTTCAGCGTGGCGATATCGCCCTCGCGGATCGGCACGTCTTCGTCGATCTCGACCACCGTGCGGACCTGGGTGGGGTCGTCGGGATCGATGCGGATATCGGTGACGGAACCGACCTTGATGCCGCGGTAGCGGACATCGCCGCCGACCGAGAGGCCGGCCACCGAACCGCGGAAATAGATGTCGTAGATCCGCTTGGCCTCGTCCAGCCCGGCCTGGGAGATCCAGATCGCGAAGCCGAAGAAGGCGAGGGTGAAGATCAGCACGACGCTGCCGATCAGCAGATGGCTGGCCCGGGTCTCCACAGCCTACTCCGCTTCGCTGTCCCGCGCGGCGCGGGCGCGGGGTCCGTGGAAATATTCGCGGATCCAGGGATGGTCGTGCCGCTCCAGCTCCCTGACGGGCGCCACCGAAAGAACCTTGTGATCCGCGAGAACCGCGACACGGTCGCAGATCGCATAGAGGCTGTCCAGATCGTGGGTGACCATGACCACGGTCAGCCCCAGCGCGCGGGACAGCTCACCGATCAGCTCGTCGAACTGCGCCGCGCCGATGGGATCCAGACCTGCGGTCGGTTCGTCGAGAAAGACGATCTCCGGATCCAGGGCCAGCGCCCGCGCCAGGCCTGCGCGCTTGCGCATGCCGCCCGACAGCTCCGAGGGATATTTCGGCGCGGCGTCGGCGGGCAGGCCGACCATGGCGATCTTCAGCCCTGCGAGTTCGTTCATCAGCCCCTGCGGCAGGTCCGTGTGCTCGCGCATCGGCGCTTCAACGTTCTCGGCGACGGACAGCGAGCTGAACAGGGCGCCGTTCTGGAACAGCACGCCCCAGCGCCGTTCCAGCAGGCGGCGGCGGTCGGGGTCGAGCGCGCCGAGGTGCTCGCCGAAAACCTCGATGCGCCCCGCGCTCGGCCGGAGCAGACCGATGATGGCGCGGAGCAACACCGACTTGCCGGTGCCCGAGCCGCCGACCACGCCCAGCACCTCGCCCTGGCGCACTTCCAGGTCTACGCCGTCGTGCACGGTCTGGGGCCCGAAGCGGGTGACGAGGCCGGAGACGCGGATGATCGGGCAAGCCACGGTTCAGACCCCGATCAGGTTGAAGAAGACCGAGAACATGGCATCGACGACGATGACGATGAAGATGCCCTCGACAACGGCCCGGGTGGTCTGCTGACCCAGCGATTCCGCGCTGCCGGCGGTGCGCAGCCCCTCGTAGCATCCGACCATCGCGATCAGCGCGCCGAAGACCGGCGCCTTGACCAGGCCCACCAGCAGGGTCGACAGCTTGACCGCCGCCACCAGTCGCTCGGCGAACATTGCCGGCGGGATGTCGAGCGCGATCCAGGCCATCAGCCCGCCGCCGATCAGGCCGCTGATATCGGCCAGCAGCGCCAGCGGCCCCATCATCAGGCAGAGCGCCAGCACCCTGGGCAGCACCAGGACCTCCATCGGGTCGAGGCCGAGGGCCCGCATGGCGTCGACTTCCTCGTTGACCTTCATGGAGCCGATCTGGGCGGCGAAGGCGCTGCCCGAGCGGCCGGCGACGACGATCGCCGTCAGCAGGATGCCGATTTCGCGCAGCACGGATATGCCGATCAGGTTGACGGTGAAGATCTGCGCCCCGAACCGTTCGAGCTGCGCCGCGCCCTGAAAGGCGAGCACGACGCCGACCAGGAAGGAGATCAGGGCGACGATTGGGAACGCCTTCACGCCGGCCTGCTCCATGTGGTGGACGGTGGCGGTCAGGCGCAGGCGGCCGGGGCGGAGCGCGGTTCGCGCCGCGCACTCTATCGTCGCGCCCAGGAAGCCGACAATGGAGGTGGCGCGCGCGCCGGCGGCCAGCACGCCTTCGCCGAGCGCGGCGACCAGGCGGACCACCGGGTTGCCATCGTCGGGCAGCACCACGGGCCGGGCATGGGCTTCCGCCACCCGTTCGATGAGCTGGCGCTGGACCTCGCTCGCGCCGTCGATCCGGGCGCCCGTCCGGTCGGCCAGACGGACCAGAAGATAGGCGCCGGAGGTGTCCAGCCAGGTGACGCCGGAGACGTCGATCACGGTCAGGTCTGCCGGCGCGGCGGCGGCCTGCCGGTCCAGCAACCGGGCGTGCGCGACCGACCAGGCGCCATGGGCGCGCGCCGCGCCCTCGGTGACTTCCAGCCCCGGCGCCGCGGCGCGGTCCGCCCCGCCGCCTTTCTGTTCGGAATTGTCGTCGGCGATGGTAGTCAAGTCTCGACGCGGCCCGCGTTCCGTTTATGAGGGAAGGGAATCTGCATCATGCCCCGCTTCAGCGCCAACATCGACATGCTGTTTACCGAACTGCCCTTCCTGGAGCGGTTCGAGGCCGCCGCCGCGCACGGTTTCACCGAAGTCGAGATCCTCAATCCCCACATCCACGACCGCGAGGCGATGCGCGCCGAACGGGACCGCCACGGCCTCGGCATCACGCTGATCAACATGCCGATCCCGCGCATGGCTGACGGCGACAGGGGCGCGGCGGTCGACCCGGCGGCGACGGAGCGTTTCCTGGAAGAGGCGGAGCGGACGCTCGACCTCGCCCGCTTCCTGGAAGCGCCGCGCGTCCATGTGCTGGCCGGCCGGGCCGAGCCCGGCGACGCCGCCGCCGAGGCCGCCTTCGTCGAGCATGTCCAGCGCGCCGCCGCCATGGCGGCGGACGCGGGAGTCCGGCTGATGCTGGAGCCGATCAACACGCGCGACATTCCGGGCTACTTCCTGCGCACGGTCGACCAGGCCCTGCGCATCCTCGACCGGGTCGGACGCGACAACGTGTTCCTGCAGTTCGACGCCTATCATGTGCAGGTGATGAGCGGCGACATCGTGCACCGCTTCCGCGCCGCCTTCGACCGCATCGGCCATGTGCAGATCGCCAACCCGCCGGACCGCCACGAACCGGGCCGCGGCGAGATCGACTTCGCCTTCTTCTTCGAACAGGTCGACGCGCTGGGCTATGACGGCCGGGTCAGCCTGGAGTACCGTCCCGCCACGACGACGTCCGAGAGCCTGGCCTGGGGCGCGCCCTGGGGGCTGGGCGCCGGGGCGGGCTGAGGCGTGACGGCGCGCATTGTCCGCGTCGGCGCGCTGGGCCAGACCGGACGGGCACGAGACCACGGATGAACGGAACGGTGAGACGACATGCGACTGATCCTGGCCGCCTGCCTGGCCACGCTCCTTTCCCTGCCCGCCGCCGCCGGCGAGGGCGACGCCGCCAGCGGCGAAGAGATCTTCATGCGCTTCTGCAAGCAGTGCCACATCCCGATTCCCGGCGATCCGCTGACCGCGCCGGATCTGTCGGGGGTGGTCGGCCGGCCCGTCGCTGCCGAGCAGGGCTACCGCTATTCCGACGCCTTCCTGGCCCGCCGCGAGGAGGGGATGATCTGGACCGAGGAGAACCTGGACGCCTTCCTGCGCCATCCGCGCGATTTCATTCCGGGCTCCATCATGGTCTTCAAGGGTGTGCGCCGCGGTTCCCACCGCGACGACCTGATCGCCTTCCTGAAGGCGCTGGAGCCGAGGAGTGGGAGCGGAACAGCTTCCGATTGAATTGCCCGGGATAGGCGCCCTCGGATCAAGGTCCGCCCCCGAACGGGGGCATGCCCGCCTTGTGCGGGCATCCGGTTACCCGCATGACTCGCGGCGAAGCCGTTCCGGACCCCCGCACAGGGCGGGGGTGACAGGAAAAGGGGCGCCGGGAAAGGGGGAGGGCAGGGTAAGGGATGGCCCTGGCAGGTGCGGAGGGCCTCAGCCGTCCTCGAGCTGTTTCCACATTTCCCGGTCGCGTTCGGCCGTCCAGATGCGCGGATGCTCGATGCCCGCGGCCTCGTCATAGGCGCGGGAGATGTCGAAGGGCATGCAGTGGTCGAAAATCGACCAGTGGCCGTACTTTTCCTCCAGGCGCGGCACCACGCTGTCGTAGACCTGTTTCAGCGACTGATCCTGGCCGACGCCCTGGCTCGCGCCCTCGTAGAGCGCGCGGATGAAGCTTTCGGTGCCGGCCATCGCCGCCTCGCAGTCCTCCGGCGTCGTCATCGCCGGGCCGCGCCCCGGCACCAGGTAGCGCGGCTGCAGCTGGCGCAGCTTCTCCAGCGTCTGCGGCCAGTCGCGCAGATAGGCGTCGCCGGTATAGGGCGTGGCCCCGTTCTCGACCAGATCGCCGGAGAACAGCACCCGCTGTTCCGGCAGCCAGACCACCGTGTCGCCCTTGGTGTGGCCGCGGCCGGGATGGATGATCTGGACCTCCAGACCGCCCATCATCACCGTCATGCGCTCCCTGAAGGTGATGGTGGGCCAGGTCAGGCCCGGAATGCTCTCGATGCCGCGGAACAGACGCGGGAAGCGTCCGGCTTCCGAATCGTAGTCCTGCTGGCCGCGCTCCCGGATCAGGTCGTGCGTCGGCTCCGAACAGATCACGTGCTCCGCCCCGTAGGCGGCGGCCCCCAGCACCCGGACGGCGTGATAGTGGGTCAGCACCACGTACTTGAACGGCTTGTCGGTGATCGCGGCGACGCGGCGTTTCAGGTCCTGGGCGGCGATGGGCGTTGCGCGGGTGTCGATCACCATCACCCCGTCGTCGCCGATCACCACGCCGGACGTGGGGTCGCCTTCCTCCACATAGACCCAGGCGTTCTCGGTGAGTTGCTCGAAGGAGATCTCCTTCTCCTCGTTGACGTCGGTCGATGCGAACGAGCGCGCCATTGATGTTTCTCCCCGTTTCGTTCCTCGAACATCACTTAAGACCGCCGCCGCGCCGCCTTCAAGCGCCCGGTCGTTGAAAGCCCCCGCGAACAGGTTAATCTCGGCGCCCATGCCCGAAGCGACCGCTGCACCCCTGCCCGACATCGCCGGCCGACTGATCGAGCGGATCGCCATCCGCGCGCCGTCGCTGATCGTGACCGTCTGGGGCGACACCATCGCCGCCCATGGCGAGGCCGTGTGGCTGGGCAGCCTGATTCGGCTTATGGGCGATTTCGGCCTCAACGAGCGGGTGGTCAGGACCTCGGTCTTCCGCCTGCAGAAGGACAACTGGCTGGCCCGGGAGCAGATCGGCCGGCGCAGCCTCTACGATCTGACCCCTTCGGCGCGGCGCATATCGGCCGCCGGCGACAGCCGCATCTACCGGCCGGCGCCGCCCGAATGGCGCGGCGAATGGCTGGTGCTGATCCTGGGACCGTCAACGGCGGAGGTGCGGGAGAAGCTGCGCCGGGAACTGCTGCTGCAGGGCTTCGGCAGCCCGTCGCCCGGCGTCTTCGTCCGCCCCGACGGCGATTTCGCCTCGGCCCGCGACCTGCTGGAGGAGTTCGGCGTCGCCGAGGACGTTGTGGCGTTCCATTCCGACGGCGCCCTGACCGACGGGCTGGGCCCCGTCCGGCGCATGGTGGCGCACGCCTGGGATCATGCGGCGCTGGAGCAGGGCTACCGCGAGTTCATCCAGCTTTTCCGGCCGGTGCTGGCGGAGGCCGCAGGGCTCGACGACCGCGCCCGTTTCGTGGTCCGCACCCTGTTGATCCACGAGTTCCGCCGGGTCACCCTGCGCGACCCGATGCTGCCGGCGGAGCTGCTGCCGGCGGACTGGCCGGGCCAGCGGGCGCGCGACCTGTGCGCGGCCATCTACCGCGCCATCCATGCCGGCGCGGCGCGCCATGCCATGGCGGTGCTGGAAACGCGCGCCGGACGTCTACCCAAGCCGCGCGCGGCCTACTACGATCGCTTCGGGGGAATTGACTGGGAGAACGGCGACCGGCAACAGGCCGCCGCAAGGGGAGGAACCGATAGATGAGTTTGAAGGTGGCCATTGTCGGCGCGGGGCCGGCGGGGTTCTACGCGGCCGAGGCGCTGGCCTCGGCGGACGAGACGGTGCATGTGGATCTGATCGACCGGCTGCCGACGCCGCACGGGCTGATCCGCTCCGGCGTGGCGCCCGATCATCAGAAGACCAAGAACGTCACCCGGAAATACGACCAGACCGCCAGCCGCGACAATGTCCGCTATGTCGGCAATGTCATGCTGGGCCGCGACGTCAGCGTCGCCGAGCTGAAGGAGATCTACGACGCCGTCATCATCGCTTTCGGCGCGGAGGGTGACCGGCCGCTAGGCGTGCCCGGAGAGGACAAGGAGGGCGTCTACGGCTCCTTCGCCTTTGTCGGCTGGTACAACGGCCATCCCGATTTCGTCGACCTCGATCCGGACCTGAACACCGAATCGGCCGTCGTCGTCGGCAATGGCAACGTGGCGCTGGACTGCGCCCGGCTGCTGGCCCGGACCGCGAACGAGATGAAGGCCTCCGACGTCTTCGAGGACGCCGGGGAGGCGATGTACAACAGCCCGATCCGCGACATCTACATCCTCGGACGGCGCGGCCCCGTCGAGGCCAGCTTCTCGATCGCGGAGATGCGGGAGATGGGCGAACTTGAGCAGGGCGTCTCCGTCGTGCACGACGACCAGATTCCCGAGGAACTGCCCGAGGACATGGACGCCAGGGAGGCGCGCAGCCGCAAGCCGGTGCTGGAGGTGCTGAAGAGCTTCCGCCAGAACCGCTCCGGCACCAAGCCGAAGACGGTGCATTTCGAGTTCTTCCTCCGGCCTGTCGAGGTGCTGGGCGACGACCGGGTCACCGGCATCCGGGTCGAGCGCACGCGCCTGGAGAACGGCCGCGCCATCGGCACCGGCGAGATCTTCGACATCCCCTGCGGCATCGTCATCACCTGCATCGGCTATGTCAGCCGGGAGGTCGAGGGGCTGCCGATGGAGTGGGGCAAGATCGTCAACGAGGATGGTCGCGTCGGACCCGGCGTCTACTGCGTCGGCTGGGCCAAGCGCGGGCCGACCGGCACCATCGGCACCAACCGCCCGGACGCGCAGGACGTCGCCCGGCTGGTGATCGAGGACCTGGGCCAGGGCGCCGGCAAGCCCGGCGGGGCGGCGCTGGACACGCTGCTGCAGGACCGCGGGCTGCGCCATACCGACTACGAGGACTGGATGAAGATCGACGAGGCCGAGCAGGCCAATGCGCCGGAGGCGGCGCCCAGGCGGAAGTTCGTCACCATTCCCGACATGCTGGCGATCGTCGACGAGGCCTGAACGGGATCCCTGACCCATGTCCATGATCGTCCAGATCAGCGATCTGCACGTCTCCGATCCGGACAGTCCGTCGGACCGGATCGTCCGCCAGGCGGACCGTCTGGCCCGGGCCGTGGCCTGGATCAACCGCCTGCGGCCGCAGCCGGATCTGGTGCTGGCGAGCGGCGATCTGGTCGACCAGTGCCGGCGGAGCGAGTACGAGCGGCTGAAGGCGGAGCTGGCGGACCTGAGGGCGCCGATCCGGCTGATGGTCGGCAATCACGACGACCGCGACCACCTGCGTGCGGTCTTCGACGATCACGACTACCTGCCGGACGGTCCTTTCGTGCACTACACGGTCGACCATCTGGACGTGCGGGTGATCGCCCTCGATTCCCAGATCCCGGGCGAGATCGGCGGCGAACTCTGCGCCCGGCGGCTGGCCTGGCTGGAGGCGCGCCTGGCCGAGGAAACGGCGAAGCCGACCATTGTCGCGTTGCACCACCCGCCCTTCCCGGGGGGCATCGAGAAGATGGACGCCCACAGTCTGATCCGCGGGGGGCCGGCGCTGGAATCTCTGCTGGCGCGCGCCGGCCAGGTGGTCCGCGTGGTGGCCGGCCATGTGCACCGGCCCTTCACCGCCATGTTCGGCGGGCGGCTGGCCATGACCTGCCCCAGCACGTCGCACCAGATCGCCTTCGACATCGAGCGCCAGGACGGCGTGGCGATCATGGACGAGCCGGCGCAGGCGCTGTTGCACCTATATCGGCCGGCGAGCGGCCTCGTGACCCACCTGCTGCCTATCGGCGATCATCCGGTCCTCGTCGACGTCAAGCTCGACTGAACGCGGGACGGGCGCGGAGCCGGCCGGTCCGGCCACGCCCCCTCACCGCCGCTGGATGAATCCGAGCGACGAATAGTCCCCCTCATCGTCGCGGCAGCGCGAACACAGCCGGTTGTGCGGTCCGTGGCTGGTGAAACCCGCGCCGCAGCAGAGGCAGTCGCGCCGGCGGCGCGTTTCCGTGCGTCCGATGATGATGCGGGGACGTCCCCGGCGCTTTCCCGCCATGTCGATGCTCCTCCTTGGCTGAACCTGTGGACCCAAGGATAGCGGCGACGCCCCTCTGCACAAGCATAAATACCGGGTAATTGGGAAAATAATTGCAAATATACCGAAAATGACGCTATAAGGATCGCGCTCGCCGGGCGTTGCGCCGGCGGCGGGAAGCGAGAGGAGGCCCGTTTGACGCCGATGACCGATCTGCCGCTCTGGCTGCCGCTCTGCGGCTTCGTCGCCGGTTTCCTCTTCGGCGTTCACGTGGCGCAGGCGCTCGGCGGCGACGATGGCCGGTCCTGAGCTGGATAGGATCTTCGCCCGCTGTTTTCGCGGCGCGGACGGCGAGGCGGCGCTGGCCTATCTGCGCGGTCTGACTGTCGAGATCGCCGCCGGGCCCGAGATCGAGGACCGCCGGCTGCGTCACCTGGAAGGTCAGCGCTTCATCGTTCGGACAATCATCAACATGGTCGAAAGGGGACGCAGATGAACACCAGCATGATCGACTACGCCGGTGGCGGCGATTCAGGCCGGAAAATGCACCGGTTCACGTACCGGGATATGGCCTACGAAGTGCCGGATCAGTTCTGGGACCGGGAGGCGAACGATATCGACCTCGCCGCCCTGCTGAAGAGCCAGGCGGACCTGCGCCGCCAGGTTTCGGGCCGGCCGAAGGCGCCCGAAACCTACGAGCTGAAGGTGCCCGACGATATCGCCGACCGCGTCGCCATCGATCCGGCCGACCCGGCGGCGGCCGCGGCCATGGCCTGGGCGAAGAAGCATGGTCTCTCCCAGGAAGCCTTCGGCGAACTGGTCGAGGGATTCGCCCGCGCCGAAGCCGACGCCCGCGACCCGGAAGCCTTCCACACGGCCCAGATGGCGCAGTTGAAGGAGGCCTATGGCCACCGCTGCGACGAGGTCTGCCAGGAGGTCGGCCACTGGTTCGGCGCGCTGCTGCAGCGCGACTTCGCGGACCGGCCCGAACTGCTGGAGGCGGCAGAGGAGCTGGCGTCCGATGCCCGCGGCGTGATGCTGCTGAAGGCGCTGCGCGACCGCCTGACCGAGCGCGGCGTGCCGGGTCACCGCGACCAGCCCGCCGCCGGCATGGACGAGGCCGCGCTCCGGCGGCTGCAGGCCTCCGACGCCTATCTCAACGCCCGCCATCCGGACCATGACGCGGTGGTGCGCAAGGTCCGCGATGGCTGGCAGAGGCTGGTGGGATAGGCGCTCTGCGCGCGATAGGTGGTCTGGCTGGCTCGCGCGCCTGAATCCTGGAGACGGCGCGCCGGCCGGCCATGCCATCCCCGGCCCGCCTGTGCCTAGCCCTTCACTTCCGCCTTCACCGCATCGGTGAAGCCGACCAGGACGCGGGGTCCGTTTTCGAACACGGGCCGCTTCACCAGCGCCGGTTGCGCGGCGACAAGCCCCGGCGCGCCCTCCCCGCCCAGGGCCGCCGCGCGATCCTGTTCCGACAGGCCCCGCCAGGTGGCGCCGCGGCGGTTGATCAGGCTCTCCCAGCCTACCGCCGCGGCCCACCGCTCTATGTCGGCCGCCTCGACGCCGTCGGCGCGGACATCGACGAAGTCATGGGCGACGCCTTCGGCCGCCAGCCATTTCCGCGCCTTGCGGCAGGTGTCGCAGTTCTTCAGCCCGTAGACCTTCCATGCAGCCATTGCCGCTTGCCTCCCGCGCAGCCTGTCCCATCATCTGACGGCAGGACCTACCGGGGAGGAGCCGACATGTCCATCGAAGACAAATCCGTCGCTGTCGTGCTGGGTGTCGGCGCAAGCCGGGGGGTCGGCGCCGCGGTTGCGCGCCGTTTCGCCGGCGAGGGCTTCCACGTCGTGCTGGCCGGCCGGACCGAAGGCGGGCTGGACGCGATCCGCGACGAGATCCGCGACGCCGGCGTGACCGCCGAGAGCTTCGTCACCGACGCGACGAACGCCGGCGACGTGGAGCGCCTGATGGCCCACGCCGATTCGCTGGGCGGCGGCCTGCGCGTCGCCGTCTACAATGTCGGCAACAACCGCCGCGGCACGCTGGACGACCTCGACATGGCGGTCTTCGAGAAAGCCTGGCGGGAGAACGCCTTCGGCGGCGCGCTGTTTGCGAAGGCCGCGGCCTGGCACATGCGCGCACGCGGGCAGGGGACGATGATCTTCACCGGGGCCACCGCCTCGCTCCGCGCCCGGCCGCCCTTTCTGCCTTTCGCTTCGGCCAAGGCGGCGCTGCGCGCGGTCGCCCAGGCGGCGGCGCGGGAACTGGGGCCCGACGGCATCCATGTCAGCCACGTTGTCGTGGATGGGGGCATCGCCGGCGACAAGCTGTTCAGGGCCTTCCCCGACCGGGCGAAGCGCGCCGGCGAGGACGGGCTGCTGGATCCGGACGCCATCGCCGACGCCTATTGGGCGCTGCACGTCCAGCACCGCAGCGCCTGGACCTTCGAACTGGATCTGCGGCCCTACGGCGAGAGCTGGTAGGCGGCTCAGAGCCCCATCTGGCGGGCGGCGAGATCGCGCATGATCTCCTCGGCCCCGCCGCCGATGGCGTTGACCCGGACCTCACGGTAGATGCGTTCCACCTTCTGGCCTTTGAGATAGCCGGCGCCGCCGAAGGTCTGCACCGCTTCCCGGGCGCAGTACTCCATGGTCAGGGTCGCCTGGTTCTTCAGCATGCAGATCTCGGCCACCGGGCTTTCGCCCCGGTCGATCCGCCAGGCGAGGTTCTCCAGCCAGGCCTGGGTCGCGTTGATCTTCATCGCCATGTCGACCAGCTTGTGGCGCACCGCCTGATGGTCGATCAGCCGCTTGCCGAAGGTCATCCGTTCGCGGGCATGGGCCACCGTCTCGTCGAAGCAGGTCTGCGAGAAGCCGTTGCAGCCGGCGGCCATCATCAGCCGCTCGAAGTTGAAGTTCTGCATGACGATCCTGAAGCCCTGATTCTCCTCGCCGATCAGGTTCTCCGCCGGCACGCGGACGTCGTCGAAGTAGAGCATCGCCGTGTCGGAGGCGTGCCAGCCCATCTTCTTCAGCGGCGTGCGGTTGAAGCCCGACATGTCCGCCTCGATCAGCAGCATGGAGACGCCGCCCATGCCGGGGCCGCCGGTGCGCACGGCGGTCGAGATGTAGTCGGCCTGCATGCCCGAGGTGATGAAGGTCTTCTGGCCGTTGACGATGTAGTGGTCGCCCTCGCGCCGGGCCGTGGTCTCCAGATTGGCGACGTCGGAGCCGCCCGAGGGCTCCGTGATGGCGAGCGCGGCGATCTTGTCCCCCGACAGCACTGCCGGCACGACACGCCGTTTCACCGCTTCGGTGGCGGCGCGCGTGATCGGCGGCAGGCCGATGGCGTGGCTGTTGAGGCTGGCCGAGACGCCGCCCGCGCCGGCGCGGGCCACCTCCTGACCGGCGATGATCATGTAGAACAGGTCTTCCATGATGCCGCCCGCGTCGGGCCGGTGATGGGCGCCGATCAGACCGATGTCGCCGGCCTTGCGGAACAGCTCGCGCGGCAGCCTTTCGGCCTCTTCCCATTCGTCGACGAAGGGTTCGATTTCCTTTTCCACGAAGCGGCGCACCGTGTCGCGCCAGGCCTCGTGGTCGGCGGTGTAGTAGGGGTTCTCGGGCTGGTTCGGTATCATGACGGGCCTCCCCTCCCGGTCGTTCTCTGCTCTCCGGCCGGATCATGGACCGCCCGCACGCGGCGCGCCAGCCGTGTCAGCCGGGCCGCTTCGCGTCGTCGCGGCCCGCCATGCACATCACCGTCACCAGCGCCTGGGCGACCAGCGTCTCCTCACCATTGTCCAGGGCGTAGACCTTGGCCTCGGCGGGGACCAGCGTGCGGCCGGCTTTCAGCACCTGCCCGCGGGCGACGAGCGCTTCGCCACGCCCCGGCGCCAGCCAGTTGAGCTTCATCTCCACCGTCAGCGGCGCGGAGCCCGGCGGCATCATCGAGAACGCGGCATAGGAGGCGGCGTTGTCGGCGATCGTCGCGATGGCCCCGCCATGGGCGAAGCCGTGCTGCTGGGTGACCTCGTCGCGGAGCGGCAGACGGAACGCCGCGAAGCCGGGCTCGAGGCGCTCCAGGTGGAAGCCGACCAGATGCGCGAAGGGCTGCCGCGCGAAGCTCGCGCGCACCTTGGCTTCCCAGTCCGGATCGCGGGGCTGAAGGATCGTCACAACAGGAACAGCGCCCCCAGGCCGAGGAAGGCGAAGAAGCCGACGATGTCGGTGACCGTGGTCAGGAACACCGCGCTGGAGACCGCCGGGTCGACGCCGGCCTTGTCCAGGCCCAGCGGGATCAGGATGCCGGCCAGCCCGGCGATGATCATGTTGAGAACCATGGCCGCGGCGATGACGCCGCCGAGGATGGGGTCGGAGAACCAGACATAGGTCGCCAGACCGATCAGGATCGCGAAGGCGATGCCGTTGAGTACGCCGACCAGCAGCTCCTTGCTCACCTGGCGCATGGCGTTGGCCGCCGTCAGATCCTTGGTGCCGAGCGCGCGCACGGCGATGGCGAGCGTCTGGGTGCCGGCGTTGCCGCCCATGGAGGCGACAATGGGCATCAGCACGGCCAGCGCCACCACCTGTTCGATGGTGGCGTCGAAGAACCCGATGACGACCGAGGCGAGGATGGCGGTCACCAGATTGATGACCAGCCAGGAGAAGCGGGTGCGCGTGGTTCGGAAGACCGAGCGATTGAGGTCGTCCTCCCTGACGCCGGAGATCTGGAACAGGTCCTCCTCGGCCTCCTCCTCGACCACGTCGAGAATGTCGTCGACCATGATGACGCCGATCATGCGCCCGGATTCGTCGACCACCGGCGCCGAGGTCAGGTCGTACTGGCGCACCTCGTAGGCCACGTCCTCGACGTCCATCTCCGGCCGGAAGACCACCGGATCGGCTTCCATGATGTCGCCGATGCGGATGGGCCGCTTGGTGCGCATGGCCCGGTCCAGCGGCACCCAGCCGATCGGCCGGAAGGCCGGGTCGATGACGTAGATCGAGTAGAATTCGTCGGGCAGATCCTCGGCGGAGCGCAGGTAGTCGATCACCTGGCCCATGGACCAGTAGGCGGGGACGGCGACGAAGTCGCGCTGCATCAGCCGCCCGGCGGTGTCCTCGCCGAAGGCCAGCCCTTCCTCGAGGGGTCGCCGGATGTCCTCGGCGACCGCCGCCAGCACGGCCTTCTGCTGTTCCTCGGAAAGCGCGTCGAGGACGTAGACCGCGTCGTCCTCGTTCAGTTCGGCGACGGCCTCCGCCACCCGCTTCGGCCCCAGCATTTCCACGAGGGCGTCGCGTACCGGCCTTTCCAGCTCGGCCAGCGCCTCCGGATCCAGCCGCGCGCCGATCGCTTCCAGCAGCTTCTGCCGCCGGTCCCGGTCGAACAGTTCGAACAGGTCGGCCTGGTCGGCCGCATGCAGCCCGGCGAATTGCTCGCGGACCTCGCCGAACCGCTCGTCGTCGAGCGCGACGCGGATTTCGCGGACAATGTCCGGAGTCAGGCCGCGGCCTTCCGCGCCCTCCTCCTCGTCTTCTTCCTCTGCGACGCTGTCCCGCTCATTCATGAATCACCCATATAGGCGACGACGGGCTCAGGTCATCTGCGACAAGGGGCCGGCCGGGATCGCCCCGGACTCGTGATCCTGCGCTGCCACCACCGCGACCGCGGTCATGTTGACGATGCCGCGGGTGGTGATCGCCGGGGTGATCACGTGCGCCGACTTCGCCATGCCGATCAGGATCGGGCCGACCGACATGCCTTCATTGGTTTCCTTGACCAGGTTGTAGGCGATGTTGGCGGCGTCCATGTTCGGGCAGACCAGAACGTTGGCGTTGTCGGTCAGCGTGGAATCCGGGTTCACGCGATCGCGGACGGACTTGTTCAGCGCCGTATCGCCCTTCATCTCGCCGTCGATCTCCAGATCCGGCGCGATCTTGCGGATGATGCCGTAGGCCTCCCGCATCTTGCGCGACGACGGGTCGTCATTGTCGCCATAGTTGGAATGCGCCAGCAGGGCGACGCGCGGCTCGATGCCGAAGCGGTTGACCACTTCCGCCGCCATCACCGCCATTTCGGCCACTTCCTCGGCGTCCGGATCGTCGGTGACATGGGTGTCGCAGATGGCGATGGTGCCGCGGTCCATGACGATCAGCTCCAGGCCCGACGGCTCGCGCACGCCGCGCCGGAGGCCGATGATGTCGCGCACCCAGGCGATGTGGCGGTCATAACGCCCGACCAGGCCGCAAAGCATGCCGTCGACCTCGCCACGATGGGCCAGCAGCGAGGCGATGACGGTCGGGTTGGTGCGGACCTGATAACGCGCGTCCGCCGGGGTCACGCCGCTGCGGCCCATGATCTGGCGCAGCGTGTCGGCCAGCGAGTCGACGGAATCGGCGGAGGTGACGTCGAAGACGTCGACATCCTGGCCCACCTTGATGCGCAGGCCGAAGCGGTTGATGCGCCGCTCGATCACCTCGCGCCGGCCGATCAGCACCGGCCGCGCCAGGCCGTCGTCGACGATCACCTGGGCGGCGCGCAGGATCCGCTCCTGCTCGCCGTCGGCATAGGCGATCTTCTTCGGGTCCTGCTTGGCCCGGTCGAAGACGGGCTTCATGGCGAAGCCGGTCTTGTACATGTATTGGGCCAGCTTCTGGCGGTAGGCCGCCATGTCCTCGATCGGGCGCTGCGCGACGCCGGAATCCATCGCCGCCTGGGCGACGGCGGCCGAGACCTCCACGATCAGGCGCGGGTCGAAGGGCTTCGGAATGATGTACTCGCGGCCGAAGGACAGGCTCTCGACGCCATAGGCCTTGGCCACCACCTCGGAGACTTCCTGCATGGTCAGGTCGGCGATGGCCTTGGTGGCCGCGACCTTCATCTCCTCGTTGATCGTGGTCGCGCCGCAATCCAGCGCGCCGCGGAACAGGAAGGGGAAGCAGAGCACGTTGTTGACCTGGTTGGGAAAGTCCGACCGGCCGGTGGCGATGATGGCGTCGGGCCGGGCGGCCTTCGCCTCCTCGGGCATGATCTCCGGCGTCGGGTTGGCGAGCGCCATGATGATCGGGTTGTCGGCCATGGTCCTGACCATCTCGCCGGTCAGCGTGCCGGGGCCGGAGACGCCCACGAAGACGTCGGCGCCCTTGACCGCTTCCATGATGGAGCGCGCATCGGTCTCGACGGCCCAGTACTCCTTGTACTTGTCCATCTTTTCCGTCCGGCCCTTGTAGATCGGGCCGGAGCGGTCGCAGACGATGATGTTCTCCTTGGTCACGCCCATCGAGACGATCAGCGCCATGCAGGCCTGGGCCGCGGCGCCGGCGCCGGAGCAGACCACCTTGACCTTGTCGATGTCCTTCTCGACCAGCCTGAGCGCGTTGTAGATCGCCGCGCCGACGCAGATGGCGGTGCCGTGCTGGTCGTCATGGAAGACCGGAATGCCCATGCGCTCGCGGCACTTCCGCTCGATCTCGAAGCAGGCCGGCGCGCCGATGTCCTCCAGGTTGATGCCGCCGAATGTGGGCTCCAGCGCGACGACGATATCGACGACCTTGTCGATGTCGGTGGCGTCGATCTCGATGTCGAAGACGTCGATGCCGGCGAACTTCTTGAACAGGACGCCCTTGCCCTCCATCACGGGCTTGGAGGCCAGCGCGCCGATATTGCCGAGGCCCAGCACCGCGGTGCCGTTGGAGATCACGGCGACCAGGTTGCCGCGCGCGGTCATGTTCGCGGCCTCCAGCGGATCCGCGACGATCGCGTTGCAGGCAGCGGCAACGCCGGGGCTGTAGGCCAGCGACAGATCGCGCTGGTTCGCGAGCTTGGTGGTGGGCTGGACGGAAATCTTGCCGGGCGTCGGATACCGGTGGTAGTCCAGCGCCATCTTGTCGAGTTCGTCGCTCATTTTAGCCCCCTCAGGCGATCAGGATCCCTCTGCCGCCCACTATCGCCCCGGCAAGCGAAAAATCAACTGTCACGGGTTGGAATGCGGCGGCGGTCACGCAGCCGCAGGGTCGCGCGCCTGGATGCGCCGGCTGTACATGGCGATCAGCCCGCGGTCGCCGTTCCAGTCGGGCACGGCACCGGCGGCCGCGCTGGCCCCGAAACGTTCGCCGGCGGCCTGCAGGTCCCGGTCCAGCGCCGCAAGGCGGGCCGGGTCGTGGCGGCCTTCGGCGCAATAGGCGGCCAGACCGTCCACCGGCGATTGCGCCGCGCCCACCGAACGGGCCTCCAGAAAGGCCGCGCAGGCCAGCATGACAAAGAGCCGCTCGGCGCGGGCGAAATCGCGGCCGCGTTCCCCCGGCAGAAGCTCGCCGGGCGCAACGGCGACGCGCTCGAAGCGGCCGAAACCCTGGCTCAGGCCGGGCAGGAAGCCGGGGCTTTCCCTGTGCGTGATCGTGACCCCGGCCCGGTCCCGCGGCAGCCGCGCGATCCGCACCGCGCCGTCCAGCTTCGCGGTGACCAGCAGGTGGCGGACATGGCGCGACTGCCCGATCCATGACTTGCAGCCGCCGAGGCGGAAGCCGGCGCCGTCCGCCGTCAGAACCGTGCCGGGGAAGCGCTCGGGATCCTTGCGGTCCTCGGCGGCGGCCAACGCCGCCCAGCCCGCCGCCGGCAGGTCGGGAAAGACCTTGCGCAGTGACGCCTGGTAGCCGGCGATGAAGACCTGGGGCAGCGACAGCGCCGCCCGGCCGCCCTCCACCGCCATGTCGACGGGTTCCAGGCGGCCGAATTCCGCCTCGCGCCAGAAGTCGTGGAAGGCCGCCTCGCCGGGTCCGGCGGGGGCGCGGCCGCTCAAGCCGCGTCCTCCGCGCAGTCGCGGCAGAGCCCGTGCAGTTCGACCGTGGCGTGATCCAGCGTGAAGCGCCGGCTTTCGGCCTGTTCCGCCAGGCGGTCGCGCACCTGTTCGTCCTGGAACTCGGAGACCTCGCCGCAGTCATCGCAGATGGCGAAGACGGCGATGCCGCCGGGCCGGTGTCGGTGGCTGCAGGCGACATAGGCGTTCAGCGATTCGAGGCGGTGGGCCAGCCCGAACTCGAGCAGCTTCTCCAGCGCGCGGTAGACCTGCAGCGGCGCGCGCAGGCCTTCGCCGCGGAGCTGATCGAGAATGGCGTAGGCCGAGAGCGGGCCGCCCGCGCGGTCGAGCACGTCGTGGACCAGGCCCTGGTTGCGGGTGAGCTTGCGTGTCCGTTCCGCCATCATGCCGTCCTGCGCCGTACTGCGACGAAGCTTATCAGAAAGCCGAGCAGCGCCGCGACCACGATGGAGGGGCCCGAGGGCGTGTCCCAGAACCAGGAGCCACTGAGGCCGGCGGCCACGGCGGCGACGCCGATCAGGGAGGCCAGCGCCGCCATCGCTTCCGGCGTGGCGGCGAAGCGCCGGGCCGCCGCCGCGGGAATGATCAGCAGCGAGGTGATCAGCAGGATGCCGACGATCTTCATGGCGATGGCGATGGTCAGCGCCATGGCCAGCATGAACAGCAGACGCGCGCGCTGGGGCTTCAGGCCTTCCGCCTCGGCCAGTTCCTCGCTCACCGTGGCGGCCAGCAGTGGCCGCCAGATCCAGGCGAGGAGGGCGAGGACCACCGCGCCGCCGATCCAGATCAGCCAGAGATCGCGCGCGCCGACGGCCAGGATGTCGCCGAACAGATAGCTCAGCAGGTCGACGCGCACGCCCTCCATCAGCGCCACGATCACCAGCCCGATGGCCAGCGTCGAATGCGCCAGGATGCCCAGCAGGGCGTCGGTGGGCAGGGCGCGGCGGCGTTCCAGCACCAGCAGCAGCACGGAGGTAAGCGCCGCGGCGACGAACACGCCCAGCGTCAGGTCGATCTCTATCAGCAGCGACAGCGCGACGCCCAGCAGCGCCGCGTGGGCGATGGTGTCGCCGAAATAGGCCATGCGCCGCCAGACGACGAAGGCGCCGAGCGGGCCGGCGATCAGGGCCACGCCGGCGCCGGCGGCAAGCGCCCTGAGCAGGAAGTCATCCACCAACGCCATGCCCTCCCGGATCCGGCCGGTGGGCGTGATCGTCGTCATGGCCCTCGGTGATGGTGCCGTCGGGGTGCTGGATGCGGCCGTCCGGCAGGTGGCTGTGGTCATGCTGGTGGCGGTAGACCGCCAGGGTGCCGGCGGCGCGGTCGCCGAACAGCTTCAGGTATTCGGGATCGTTCGCCACGGATCGCGGCGCCCCGGCGCAGCAGACATGGCCGTTGAGACAGAGCACCGTGTCGGTGGAGGCCATGACGATGTGCAGGTCGTGGGAGATCAGCAGCACGCCGCAGCCGGTCTCGTCGCGGATCTGGCCGATCAGGTCGTAGATCGCCACCTGTCCGGAGAAGTCGACGCCCTGCACCGGCTCGTCGAGCACCAGCAGATCCGGCTCGCCGACGATGGCCCGGGCGAGCAGCGCGCGCTGGAATTCGCCGCCCGACAGGTTCTGCACCTCGGCGCGGCGCAGATGGCCGATACCGGTCCGCTCAAGCGCCCGCTCGACGGCGGCGGCCTCGCGCCGGGACGTGAGACGCATCAGCCGCTCGACCGTCAGCGGCAGCGTGCGGTCGATGCTCAGCTTCTGCGGCACATAGCCGATGGTCAGGCCGGCGGCGCGGCGCACGCGGCCCTCGTCGGGACGCCAGACCCCGGTGGCCAGCCGCGCCGTGGTGCTCTTGCCCGAGCCGTTGGGCCCGATCAGCGTGACGATCTCGCCGCGGTGGATCTCCAGGTCCACATGGCGGATCAGCCAGCGGCCGCCCCGCTCGATGCCCAGATCCTCGCCCTTCACCAGCATGTCGCCGCTAGCAGGCACTTCGTCCTCCACGCCGTTCCGGAGGGCAGATGTAGCGTTATACCATTACACAGGCAAGCCGCCGCGCCGCCCCGCCGCCCCGTCTGTACGCGCCGCGCCGAAGCTGTGCTAGGAATTGGGGCGAATGTTGCATCCCGTCGGAGGAAGGCCTGCGCAATGCCGGCGAGACCCGAAATCATCGGTCTGACGGGCGAACCCGGGCCGCTCTGCGCGGCGCTGCTCGACTACTGGATGGAGCGGCGGGGCGGGCGGCCGATGCCGGCGCGCGCCGACCTCGATCCCGTCGATATCCCGAAACTTCTGCCGCACATCATGCTGATGGACGTTCTGCCCGGAACCGGCCGGATGCGCTTCCGCCTGGTGGGCACGCGGGTCGTCGTGATGTTCGGCGCCGACAATACCGGGCGCTATCTCGACGAGGTCGATTTCGGCGAACAGCGGCCCGCGATCCTGGAATCCTACGGCCTGGCGCTGGCGCATGCGTCGCCGCATCACCGGCGCATGGGGTTCATCAACAAGGATGGCGTGAAATTCGACATGGAGCGGCTGATTCTGCCCCTCTCCTCCGATGGCGGGAGGCATGTCGACATGCTGATCAGCCTGCTCGACATCAAGGAAAACATCGCTGGGTAAACTGGCGGATTCCGTCCTAGGATGCCTCAAAACAAGAGCAAGGGGTATGGGGACATGGCGGACCGGGACGACATGCTGGCGCGCGTATATGCGGCGGACGGCGATCCGGAAAAGCTCATCGAAAGCTATGACCGCTGGGCCTCCAGCTATGACCGCGACCTCTTCGCCATGGGCTACCGCCATCCCGTCGTCGTCGCCGGCACGCTGGCCCGCTTCGCGCCGAACCTGGACATCACCGTGCTCGACGCCGGCTGCGGCAGCGGCCTGCTGGGGGAAGCGCTGAGCCTGCTCGGCTACGCCGAGGTCGTCGGCATCGACCTCTCGGAGGGGATGCTGGAACAGGCCGCCGCCAAGACCTGCTATGCCGACCTTCAGCAGGTGATGCTGGGGGAGGATCTGGAATACGAGGACGGCACCTTCGATGCGGTCGTCAGCGCCGGTGTGATGACCGTAGGCCATGCGCCGCCGGAGGCGCTGGTGGAACTGGCGCGGGTGACCAGGCCCGGCGGCCACCTGGTGGTCGCGATCGTGCGGGAAGCGTGGGAGTCCGGGTTCCGCAACGTCGCCGAGCGCCTCGCCGCCGACCACAAGATCACCCCCCTGTACCGCACGAACCATTATGTCGGTCTGCCCGGCGCGCCCGAGGCCGAGCGCGTCGAGGCCCGTGTGCACGTCATGCGCCGGGTGTGAGGCGGCCTGCCGGTCAGTCCAGGTTTCCGGCCACGATCAACGGACGGAAGGCGAAGACGCCGGGATCTTCGGGCCGGACCTCGACCTCGACGGCATGGACGTCGGACGCGCCCATCACCTCCAGCCGCCAGACCTGCTTCAGGACCTTGCCGTCCGGTCCCTTCAGCGGTTGGTCAAGGCGGAAGGTGTGAAAATCGCCATGGACGATCAGCACCGGCCGACCGAACGCCGACGCGCCCGCCGACAGCGCCGTGATCGTCCGCTTGAAGCCCGAATTGGCATAGTCCCAGGGCTTCTCGGCTTCGAATATCGGGTTGGCGTGCATGGCGACGACAACGGCGCGGGCATCGGTCTCGGCGGCCTCGCGGAAGGCGCGGGCGATCCAGTCGAGATTGGCGGCGTCGCGCGCCAGAAATTCGGCGACTGCCGCCGGGCTGCGCTCCAGCCCGTTGTTGGAGCTCACGACGTGGACGGTTGCAAACAGTACGTCTTGATGCCGCCAGATCGCGTTCTCGACCATCTCGCCGTGCTCGGGCGACAGGTCGGACTGGCGGCGATAGGACTTCGACGCGCGGCCGTGGCTCTCGGCCGCGGCGAAGAACATCCGCCGGACAGCCGACAATCGTTCCAGCGGATCGAATCCGCCGGCTGCAGCGCGGTGGCAGTCTGTCCATTCGTTGTCGCCCGGGGTGTAGAACAGCGGCGCGTCGAAGGCGTCGAAGCGGTCCCGGATCGCCTGGAATGTCGCGTCGTCGCAGGGCCAGGCGCCGGATTTGATGTCGCCGATGTGGATCGAGAAGGCCGGCCCTTCCGCGTTGATCCGCTCGACCAGCCGGTCGAACTTCGCGTAGTCGGCGGGCAGGTTGTAGGGCATGTCGCCCAGCGCCACGAAGCTGAAGGGCTCGCCCGCGTGGGCCGGAAATCCCACCGATGCGGCGACCAGGCCGGCGGCCAGCCATTGTTTCATCCTTCTCGACGCTCCCGTCCCCGGATTCACTATCCGGAACTGTGCCTCAGGGCGATGACGGCAGCATGTCAGCCGTGGCCGCCGCTGGCGCCGCCGCGTCCTGCAGATGCGCCGCAGGAAAGCCGGCGCGCTTCAGGTAGTGGCGCAGATAGCCGGCGCGGTCGACCACCTGTCCGATCATGTCGGGGAAGGCCTGGGCGGCGCGGAGATAGGCCGACTGCGCCTCGGCCGCCTCGGCGATGTCCTGCAGGCGGATCAGCGGCGAGGTCGGCTTCGGCCTGACCGCCTCGCCGCCGGCCGAGAAGGGTTCGACATGGAAGGGGGAGCCGACCATGGCCGGGCCGGAGAGGATCGCCAACACGCGCCGCGCCAGCGGGTAGTCCAGCTCGGTCAGCAGCCTGAGCGACATGGGAAGTTCCACCGCCGCGAACTCCTGCTGGCGGACGTCGATCTCGAAGGCCGTGCGCTGGCCCGCCTCCGCAGGCGGCAGGGTCGGCCCCATGATGCCGCGGCGGATGGTCTCCTGCAGGCGCTCCAGCACGATCTGGCTGACGTCGAAGCGCCCCGGCGCGTCGAGCGGCGTCAGTCCCGCCGAGCCCACGGCCTTGGGGATGATCGCGCCCGGCACCAGGCGGATGTTGGCGGGGTTGAGCACGCCGTCGTCCTCGGCCTGCCAGATGCCGGTGACCGCGATGGAGGCGTTCTTCAGGATCAGTTCGACCACCTTGTTGGCGGTCTTGATATCGGCCAGCACGCTCAGCACCGGCCCGCGCCCCATCCATTCGCCCGGCGCCTTGTCCATGCGGAAGGCGATCACCGGAGAGGCGGCGTAGGCGCGCTTCAGCAGCAGGTTCTCGCCGTCGGCGCCCGGCTGATCGACGCACCACAGCTCGTAGTCCGCCGGGCCGCCGGGGTGATCGGCCATCACCGCCTCGATCAGCTCGATCTCGGTATCCGGCTTCTCCGCGGCGAGCTTCGCGAGGTCGGGCGGCAGATCGGCGTCGGGCCATTTCTCGGCGATACGTCGCGCCGTCAGCCGCATCTGGCGGAAGACCGTGGCCAGCATGCCGTCGGGTCCTTCCTCCGGCACCAGTTCCCGCGCCGGGATGGCCTCGAAGCGCAGCGGGCGCGCGAAGCTGCCTTCGTGCACCATCAGCGCGCCGGTCGAGATCAGCGCGTCGCCGATGGCCGGGTCGACCTCGATGTGAAAGTTCGACGCCTCGATCGCCACGTGGAAGCGGGCGCGCACATCGTCCAGCCAGGTCTCGTAGCCGCGCCGCAGATCGTCCCCGAAGCCGAAACTCTCCGGCGCCTCGAAGTCCATCCATTCGCGGAATGGCGGGAAGAGCTGCCCGTGCAGCCGCGAGCGCCGCCACTGCACCGCCTGTACCGCGGTATTGTCGAAGATCTCCCGGTCGCGCCGCCCGCCGGCCCGGCCGCTGGCGGCGGCGTCGTGATGAGGCAGGGCGAAGGCGTAGGCGTCGTCCAGCAGGGCGTCCCAGGCGCGGCGGCGGCGCTCGGCGCGGTGAAAGCGCTGCAGGGTGCGGGATTCGGGGCTGGCGGCGGATCGGTCGGTCATCTTGCGCCTCGGGAGAACGTGGGTGACCGGCTCAAGTCTAGGGTCGGGAACGCTAAGCGTTTCCCGGTTTTTCGTTGCGCCCCGCCGGGTCCGGTCCCAGCATGGCGGCCTGCGCTGGCGCGGTCCGCCCCGAACGGCGCGCGTCCGCTGGCGCAACATGTCGAGACAACCATGGGGAGCGGCCATGAGCCTGATCGATGAGCTGAAACGCATCCAGCCGGAGATGACCGAATGGCGGCGCGATATCCACCGTCATCCCGAGACCGCCTTCGAGGAGGACCGCACCGCCGACAAGGTGGCCGGCCTGCTGGAGGAATTCGGCCTGCAGGTGCATCGGGGCCTGGCGAAGACCGGCGTTGTCGGCACGCTGAAGGCCGGCACGGGCAACCGCGCCATCGGGCTGCGCGCCGACATGGACGCGCTGGATCTGCAGGAACTCAACGAATTCGATCACCGCTCGGTCAATGACGGCAAGATGCACGCCTGCGGCCATGACGGGCACACGGCCATGCTGCTGGGCGCGGCGCGGCACCTGTCGGCCAATCCGGATTTCGACGGCACGGTGCACTTCATCTTCCAGCCGGCCGAGGAGAACCTGGCCGGCGGCCGGGTCATGGTCCAGGACGGGCTTTTCGAGCGTTTCCCCGTCGAAGCCGTCTATGGCATGCACAACTGGCCCGGCCTGCCGGTGGGCAAGTTCGCCGCCTGCGTCGGGCCGATGATGGCGTCGGCCGATTTCTTCGAGCTGAAGCTGACCGGCCGGGGCGGCCACGGCGCCTTCCCGCATCTGTCGCGCGATCCTGTGCTGGCCGCGGCCCACATCATCACCGCCTGGCAGAGCATCGTCAGCCGCAACACCGATCCCATGAAGGCCGCCGTGATCAGCGCGACGCAGATCGAATCGGGCTTCACCGGCAATGTCATCCCGGAGACGGCCGTGATCCGCGGCACCACGCGGACCTTCGATGCCGGCGTCCAGGACATGGTCGAGGAACGCATGGGCGCGCTGGCGCGCAGCCTGGCCGAGGGTTTCGGAATGCGCGCCGACTTCCGCTACGACCGGCGTTACGCGCCCACGGTGAATTCCCCCGAAGAGTTCGGTCACGCCATGGCCGCGGCCCGGGCGCTGGTGGGTGAGGCCAACGTCAACGACCACCTGACGCCGGTGATGGGCGCGGAGGACTTCGGCTGGATGCTGCGTGAGCGGCCGGGCTGCTACGTCTTCGTCGGCAATGGGGAAGGTCAGCAGGGCGGCTGCGAGGTACACAATCCGAACTACGACTTCAACGACGATACCCTGCCCGTCGGCGCCGCCTACTGGTCTCAGCTCGTCCGGATGCAGCTTCCCGCCGACCGCGCCGCCGGGTGACGGGTATCCGGCGCCCACAACGTGGCCCCGAACTTGCTTGACCCATGGTCAATGTGACAGGCGTCATGGGAATGCGAACAATAAGAGGCTTCGTGGTGTTGAGCCGGTATCGAATTGTGACACATCGTGGTTGAAGTCCGGCGCCGGATCGGCCGGACAGTGAAGGAAGGCTGAATTGAGTTTCAAGGTCAAGTTCTGGGGCGTCCGCGGCTCGATCGCCACGCCCGGCCCGCGTTACGTCTCCTTCGGCGGCAATACGAGCTGTATCGAGGTCGCCTGCGGCGGTCGACGGATCATATTCGACGCCGGCACGGGCATCCGGAACCTGGGCCACTGGCTGACCAGAAAGAACGTCAAGCATGCGCACATGCTGCTCAGCCATACCCACTGGGATCACATCAACGGCTTTCCCTTCTTCTCGCCCGCCTTCAAGAAGGATCAGCACTTTACCATCATGGCCGGCCACCTTTCCGATCAGGGGTCCGGTATCCGGGAGGTGCTGGCCAGCCAGATGACCCAGCCGACCTTTCCCGTGCCGATCGAGATCATGCAGGCGAAGATGGACTTCGAGGATTTCAGCGCCGGCGACACCTTCACCATCGACAACGACATCACGATCCGCACCACGGCGCTCAACCATCCCGACGGGGCCACTGCCTACCGCGTCGACTATCAGGGCAACTCCATGTGCTACGTCACCGACACCGAGCACGTGCCGGGCAAGCCCGACGAAAACATCCTCGCCCTGATCGAGGGCGCGGATGTGGTGATCTACGACTGCACCTATTCCGACAAGGAATTCGAGAGCAAGGTCGGCTGGGGCCATTCCACCTGGCAGGAGGGCATGCGCCTCTGCCAGGCCGCGAACGTCCGCCAGCACATCATCTTCCACCACGATCCCGACCACGAGGACATGTACATGGAGCGTCTCGAGGAAGAGGCGCGTTTCCAGTGGATCGGCAACACCGTGGCGCGGGAGAACATGCGCCTGCGCGTCGGCTGACGGCTCAGCCCGCGGGCGTCTCCGGACAGAAGCGGATCAGCGAGGCGACCAGCAGCGCGATACCGCCATATTGCAGCAGCACGAACAGCGAGCGGGCGGCGTGAACGGCCGCCGACGACGGCGTGGACATGCCCGGCCAGAGCAGCTTCAGCCGGGGCAGCAGCACGACCGGCAGGAGCAGTACGCCGGCCACGGCGATCCGGATGGCGGTGACCTCGCCCGAGGCCGCGACGCCGCCGCCGATGAAGATGGCGAATACGGCGAGGCTGGCGGCCACCCCCACCCAGCCGGCGGCGAGCAGGAACAGCAGCTTCAGGTCGTCGCTGACGAAGCCCAGCCAGAACGCGCTGGCGCCCAGCCAGACCGCCAGAGCGGGGATCCAGAGCGGGTAGGCCGGCGGGCCGCAATAGTCGGCCGAGGCCCAGGCCCAGGCGCCGGCCAGCGCAAGGGCGAGAACCAGGGCGTGACTGAGCGTCGACAGTCGTTTCGGCCGGGTCTCTGACATCGCCGCAATCTGTCCCGCGCGCCCCGGTTCCGCGCCGTGACCGATGGCCGCTGCCGCACGGGCGCGGTCGTGCTCAGAACTTCAGTTCGAGGTTGAAGGAGAGAACGGCATCGGCGGCCGCGTCAGTGTAGCCTGCCAGCAGGGCGATGCGGGGTTCGAGGATGCGCCCGTGACCGAGATCGAAGGCGGAATACGCCGCCGGTCCGATGAAATGCTCCTGCTGATCGAAGGCCGGCGCATTGCCGAAGGCCTCCTGCACCTCGCCATGGGCCTCGACCCCCAGACGCCAGTTGGGGCCGACGCTGTGCGCCGCCGAGGCCGCATAGGCCAGACCGGGGTCGACGCCGTCCGCAAACGGCACCTCGGCGAAAAGGTTGCCGATCACGAGCCATGGCCCATGCTCGACCTCGATGATCGGACCGAAGCTGAGGGCAGCCTCATTGAGTCCCGCCTCATTGGGTAGCTCGAAACCGACGAAACCGGCCAGGGTGAAATGGGTCTCCCGCGCGCCGCCCGCGCCATGGGAATGATCGTGGCTGTGTGCGTGCCCGTCGCCGAGGGGCAGCAGGAAGACGCTGCCGAATTCGAACGCCTCGATCTCGGCGTTGCCGCCTTGCGGGTTCGCAATTTCCAGGGCGGCGATCGGCTTCCACCATGATGTCGGCGCATAGGAAAACGCGATCTCGTGCACCGACTTCTCGTCGCCCGCGGCGACATCCGACAAGGTCAGGGTGTTGATCGATTCGAACTCGAAGCCGTCCTTCTCCACATCGGCGTGGATGACCTCGAACACGTTTGCGTTGGCGCTGCCGACAGCCAGCGCGAAAGCGGCCGCCGTCGCGACGGTTCTGATTCCCATGGATCGCTCCTGCATTTCTCGGGTGTTGGTTTGTTCCGCGGAGGGATCTACCCGCCCAGGCAGTCCCGGAAGGCGGCCGCGGCGCGGCGCATCAGCGTCTCGTAGTGGCCGGGGCCGGGCGGAATGTCCGCGCCCAGCGGATCGGCGATGCCGACGCGCACCGCCGTCCCGTCGGCGATGGTGGCGACGAGACGGCTGTCGAACTGCGGTTCGGCGAAGACGCAGACCGCGCCCAGGTCGCTGACGCGGGACTTCAGGCGGCTGATGCGCCTGGCGCCGGGCTGGACCTCGGAGCTGATGGTGATCGAACCGACGGCGCGCAGGTGGAACTGCGTCTCGAAATGCGCCCAGGCGTCGTGGAAGACGACGAAGGGCCGGTCCTCGACCGGCTCGAGCATCTCGTGCAATTCCTCGCCCAGCGCCGCGAGCCGCGCGCTCAGCGTCTCGGCGTTGGCGCGGTATCGCGCCGCGTTGCCGGGATCGGCCCGGGCGAGGTGTTCGGCCATAGCCCGCGCCATGGCGGCGGCGTTGCCGGTCTCCAGCCAGACATGCGCTTCCGGGTGTTCGGGGCGCGCGTTCTCGCCGTGAGCATGGCCCTCGTGCTTCTCGTCCTGGTGCCCGTGGTCGTCGTGCCCGTGGCCCTCGCCATGGTCATGGCCATGGGCCTCGAACTCGCCGCCCTCGCGCACGGGCAGAAGACGCAGACCCGGCGCGTCCATCAGCGTGACGATTTCGGCATTGCCCGCGAGCTCCTCGAGGGGTTTGCGCAGGAAAGTCGAGATCGCGGGGCCGATCCAGAAGACGACATCCGCTTCGGACAGGGCCCGGGCGTCGGAGGGCTTCAGCGCATGGCTGTGCGGCGAGGCGCCCGGCGGGACCAGCAGATAGGGCTGGCCGACGCCTTCCATCACCGAAGCCGCCAGCGAGTGGACCGGCTGGATCGAGGCCACGACCTTCGGCGCCGCCGAGAGCTGGGACGCCGCGCCCATCACAACCGCGGCGGCGGCCAGCAGTCCCGTTTTCAATCCCCGCGCCATCTTTTCCCTCCTGTTACAACATTACATGTTATGTAATTACGTAACATCATCCCCCATATGGCGCAAGCGTCCCGGCTCTGGCATAGGATGCAGAGCGAGAAGGACGAAACGGGGAGGCGTCACGAATGTCCGGAATGAAGAACGTCGCGGACGTGCTGCGCGGCCACGCGAAGACCCGCGGAGACAAGATCGCGCTGGTCTATCGCGGACGCGAGACGGATTTCGCGACCCTGGACCGGCGCGCCAGCCGGGTCGCCAACGGGCTGATCGCGGCGGGCGTGAAGCCGCAGCAGCGCGTCGCCCTGCTGACCCGGAACTGCGACCAGTTCATGGAGCTCTACTACGGCTGCGCCAAGGCCAATGCGGTGATCGTCCCGGTGAACTTCCGCCTGGCCGGGCCGGAGATCGCCTACATCGTCAACGACGCCGGGGCGGAGGTGTTCTTCGTCGGCGAGGGCTTCGCGGAACTGGCGGCGGAGAACATGGCCGACATGCCGAAGGTCCGGCAGGTGGTCTCGCTCGAGGGGGAGGGCGGCTACGAGGACTACGCCGCCTGGCGCGACCGGCAGTCCGGCGCCGACCCGATGGTCGACAACGACCCCGACGATATCGCCTCCCAGCTCTATTCCAGCGGCACCACGGGGCATCCGAAGGGAGTGCAACTCAGCCATCAGAGTGGCCTCAACCTCTGGCCGCTGCTGGCCGACCCGAACGAACCGGCTTATGGCCGCTGGTCGGAGGCCGACGTCAACCTGGTCTGCATGCCGCTCTATCACGTGGGCGGGCTGAACAACGCGCTGGCCGGCCTCTATGTGGGCGCGCGGACGGTGATCATGGCCGAGGCGGTGCCGGCCGAGATCCTGAAGCTGATCCCCGAGCAGAGGGTCACCAAAAGCTTCCTGGTGCCGGCGCTGATCCTGTTCCTGTTGCAGACGCCGGGCTGCCGCGACACCGATTTCTCCTCGCTGGACGAGATCTGGTACGGCGCGGCGCCGATCCCGGTCGAGTTGCTGAAGCAGGCGCTGGAGGTCTTCGGCCCTGTCTTCGGGCAGGCCTACGGCATGACCGAATCCAACGGCGGCGGCGTCTACATGCCCAAGGCCGATCACGACCTGTCGAAGCCGGAACGGCTGAAGTCCTGCGGCAAGCCGGCGCCGGGCTATGAGGTGAAGGTGGTCGACGAGGACGGCAACGAAGTGCCGACAGGCGAGGTGGGCGAGATCATCCTGAAGTCGAACACGCTGATGGCCGGCTACTGGAACCTGCCCGAGGCGACGGCGAAGACGCTGCGCGACGGCTGGCTCTGGTCGGGCGACGCCGGCTATTTCGACGACGAAGGCTTCCTCTACATCTACGACCGGGTGAAGGACATGATCATCTCCGGCGGCGAGAACATCTATCCCGCCGAGATCGAGAGCGCCCTGTTCGGCCATCCGGCGATCGCCGACGTCGCCATCATCGGCGTGCCCGACGAGCGCTGGGGCGAGGCGGTGAAGGCGGTCGTCGTGAAGAAGCCCGATGCGGCGCTCTCCGAAGCGGAGGTCATCGACTACGCCCGCCAGCGCATCGCGCACTACAAGTGCCCGAAATCGGTGGACTTCGTCGACGAACTGCCGCGCAACCCGACGGGCAAGATCCTCAAGCGCGAACTGCGCAAGCCTTACTGGGAAGAGATCGGCCGGCAGGTGAGTTAGCGCAGAGCAGAGGGGGAAGCTCCCGATGACCAGGACCACCTTCCCCGACCACGGAACCGATGCCGATGACCTGCTCGACGCCATGGAGGCGATGAAGGCCGGCGACATCGACTGGCGGGCGGGGCGGACCCCGCTTTACGTCTTCCGGGCGACGGACAGCGCGGCGGAGATCGGTCAGGCCGCGTTCAACCGCTTCTTCACCGAGAACGCGCTGGGCGGAAAACGCGCCTTCCTGTCCGTCGGCCGCATGGAGCGGGAGGTGATCGACATGGCGCTCGATCTCTTCCATGCGCCCGGGGACGCGGACGGCCACATGACCACGGGCGGCTCGGAGAGCATCTTCATGGCGGTGAAGGCCGCCCGCGACGCCCACCGCGCCGCCGGATCGAAGGCCGGCCAGCAGCTCAACATCGTCATGCCGGAAAGCGCCCATCCCGCCTTCGACAAGGCCGCACAGGCGATGGAGATCGAGATGCGGCGCGTTGGTCTGGCGCAGAGCCGCCGCGCCGATCCGGCGGCGATGGCGGATGCCGCCGACGCGCGCACCATGATGATGGTCGCCTCCGCGCCGTGCTTTCCCTTCGGCGTCATCGATCCGGTCGCGGAGGTGGCGGCGGTGGCGCGCGAGCGCGGGATCTGGCTGCATGTCGACGCCTGTGTCGGCGGCTATCTGATCCCCTTCGCGAAGGCCAATGGCGAAGACCTGCCGGACTTCGACTTCCAGGTCGAGGGCGTGCGCTCGATCTCTGCGGACCTGCACAAGTACGGCTTCTGCCCCAAGCCGGCATCCACCGTCTTCTTCCGCGACGCCGACGACATGGCGCGCAGTGCCTTCGATTTCGACGTCTGGGCCAATGGCCGCTTCGTCACCCACACCATTGCCGGCACGCGGCCGGCGGGCGCGGTCGCCGGGGCCTGGGCGGTGCTGAACCATCTGGGCCGGGAAGGCTACTGCGCCGTCGCCCGCGATCTGCTGAAGATGGCGCGCGCCTACCGCGCCGGGATCGAGGCGGTCGAGGGGCTGCACATGCTGGCCGAGCCGGACCTGACGATCCTGAACTTCGGCGCGGACGGGTTCGATATCTTCGCCGCCGCCGACCGCATGGCTGCGAAGGGCTGGCTGCCGGGGCGGACCCAGGACCCGCGCGGGCTGCACCTGATGCTGTCGATGCTGCATGCGCGGGCGCGCGAAGCCTATCTCGCCGATCTCGCCGAGGCGGTGGACGCCGTCCGCCGCGAGGGCGGGGCATCGGCGGCGAAGGCGGTCTATTGAGCGAAACCCGGCACGCTTAAGCGCCGTCCGCCTAGGCTGAAGGTCCGTTCCGACCGCCAGCCAGGGGTGCCGCCTTGACCGCCAGTACCGCCGCCGCCGACGCCATCGACCAGCGTCTCGCCAAGTTCCGCCACGACCCGGTCGGCTTTGTCCGCTGGGCCTTCCCCTGGGGCATCATCGGCACGCCGCTGCACCGCGCCCGCGGGCCGGAGCGCTGGCAGAGCGCGGTGCTCGACGCCATCGGCGAGAGGCTGCGCCGCCGGGGGCGCGAGGCGGCAGGCGAGCCCGTGCTGGTCGCGGTCGCCAGCGGTCACGGCGTCGGCAAGTCGGCGCTGGTCGCCTGGTTGGTGATCTGGGCCATGGCGACCGGCTGCGACACGCGCGGCGTGGTCACGGCCAATACCGAGATCCAGCTCAAGACCAAGACCTGGGCGGAGCTCGCCAAGTGGTTCCGGCTCTCCCGCGCGCGCCACCTCTTCCGCCTCGCGGCCACCGCCATCCAGGCAAAGGATGCGGAGGCGGCGAAGACCTGGCGCGTCGACATGGTGCCCTGGTCCCTGAACCAGACGGAGAGCTTCGCCGGGCTGCACAACAATGGCCGGCGCATCGTCATCGTCTTCGACGAGGCCAGCGCCATCCCCGATCCGGTCTGGGAGGTGACGGAGGGCGCGCTGACCGACCGGGAAACGGAGATCGTCTGGGCCGTCTTCGGCAATCCGACCCAGACGACGGGCCGGTTCCGCGAATGCTTCGGCCGCCGGCGTCACCGCTGGATTACCCGCCACGTCGATTCGCGGGAAACCCGGCTGACCAACCTGGCCCAGATCGAACGCTGGATCGCCGACTACGGCGCCGACAGCGACTTCGTCAGGGTCCGGGTGAAGGGCGAGTTTCCGCGCTCCTCCTCGCGGCAGTTCATCGCTCAGGGGCTGGTGGACGGCGCCCGGACGCGCGAAGCGACGCCCGATCCCGAATCGCCGCGGATCATGGGCGTGGACGTGGCGCGCTTCGGCGACGATCAGTCCGTGATCCTGTTGCGTCAGGGCGAGGCGCTCTGCGGCCCGATCCGCCGCCACCGTGGCCTCGACCTGATGCAGTTCGCCGCCCGCGTGGCCGAGCGTATCGCCCTCGACCGGCCCGACGCGGTCTTCGTCGACGGCGCGGGCGTCGGCGGCGGCGTGGTCGACCGCCTGCGCCAGTTGGGCCACCGGGTCCACGACGTCAATGGCGGCGAGGCCGCGCGGCGCGGGCGGGACTATCTCAACCGCCGCGCCGAGATGTGGGACCGCATGCGGCAATGGCTGAAGACCGCGGCGCTGCCCGACGACCGGGGGCTGGCCGCCGATCTCGCCGGGCCCGAATACGGCTTCGACGCCAGGGGGCGCATCCGGCTGGAGCGCAAGGAGGACATGAAACGCCGCGGCCTGGCTTCGCCCGATGCCGCGGATGCGCTGGCGCTGACCTTTGCGGACTTCGTGGCGCACCGGCCCGGGCACCGCCGGCTTTCGGCGGCGACCGACTTCCGGGTGCTGTGAGGGCCGGGCCCCTACCGGCCCGGCGGGCCGCCGCCGCGCAGCCCCCGCGCCGGCGTATAGGCCCACATGGCGAAGCCGCCGGCGATGGCGAGCGCGATCAGCGTGAATCCGAGTGCGGCCGCGTCCAGTCCGGCGTGGAGCGCGCCGCGCAACAGGCCCACCGCGTGGGTGAACGGGTTGATCTGGGCCAGCCAGTAGAGAACCTCGCTGCTCGCCCGCATGCCGTCCAGCGGATAGAGCGCCGGCGAGAGGAAGAACATCGGGAAGATGACGAAATTCATGATGCCGGCGAAGTTCTCGAGCTGTCGGATGCGCGCGGCCAGCAGCAGACCGAGGCTGCCCAGCATCAGCCCCGTCAGCACCAGCGCCGGCAGCACGGCGATCAGCCCCGCCCAGGGGATCGCCACACCGAACAGCAGAGCGACGATCAGGAACGCGTAGACCTGCAGGATCGAGACCACGGTCCCGGCCAGCAGTCGGCAGAAGATGAGATACCAGCGCGGCAGGGGCGTGGTCAGCAGCATCCGCATGGAACCCATCTCCCGGTCGTAGACCAGCGACAGCGAGCTCTGCATGCCGTTGAAGAGCTGCACCATCGCGCACAGCCCCGGCGCGATGTAGAGCTCGTAGGGGATCGGCTGTCCGTCCGGGCCGGCGAGGTTCCCGCCCATGGCCGCGCGCAGGCCGGTGGCGAAGATCACCAGCCAGATCACCGGCCGGACCAGGGCGGCGAAGAACCGCTCCCGCTGCTGCAGGAAGCGCAGCGCCTCCCGGATCAGGATACCCTGCAGGGGCAGGAGCCAGCGGCTCGTCACGGCGCGGCCTCGCGGCGGCTGACGCCGCGCATGGGCGGCTGGCGCTCCCGCCCGGTGAGGTCGTCGAACAGCGCCGAGATGTCGTCGGCGTCATGTTCGTCGAGCAGGGCCATGATCTCTCCGCTCGCCCTGACGCGGCCCTCGTGCAGCACGATCACGCGGTCGCCGGCGCGGACCTCGTCGATCAGATGGGTCGCCCAGAGCACCGTGACCCCCTTGTCGGCGGCCAGCGCGTGCACGTCGTCGACGATCCGCCGGCGGGTCGGGATGTCGAGCCCCACCGTCGGCTCGTCGAGCAGGAGGACGTCCGGTTCGTGCAGCAGGGCGCGGGCGATCTCCAGACGGCGGCGGTGGCCGCCGTTGAGCTGGCGGACCTTTTCCGTCCGCCGTTCGGCCAGGCCCAGACGCTCCAGCTCCGAATCGATGCGGGCGCGGGCGGTCCGCGCCGGCAAACCGCGCAGCCGGGCGAAATAGGCCAGGTTCTGCTGCACGCCGAGGTCGAGATCGAGGGTTGGTGACTGGAACACCACGCCCATCCGTGCGAGCGCCGCCAGCGGGGCGTCCCCGATGCCGTGGCCGGCGACCTCGATGCGGCCGGTCTGCAGCGGCAGCAGCCGGGTGAGCAGTGCGTAGAGCGTCGACTTGCCGGCCCCGTTGGGGCCCAGCAGCACCGCGAAGGCGCCGGCCGGCACGTCGAAGGTCGCTGCCTCCAGCGCCGTCCTGCGGCCGTATGTGTGGCTGACCTCGCGGACGCTCAGCATGATTCCGTCCAATCGGGCCGCCGGCCCATCTCAGATCAGCCGCACGATGCGGGGATGTGCTACAGGCAGGCCGAAGCGGCCCAGCGCGTCGTTGGCCCGGCCCCGGTGTTCCAGATCGGCGAGGTTGCGGCCGACGAACTCGTGCAGTTCGCCCGCATGGGCGGCGAGGCGGGCGGCGTGGGCCTGCGCCTCGTGCTGGCTGACCTGGTGCAGAGGCAGGGCGCGGCCGTCCGGGGCGAAGGCGCCGTGCAGCGCAATATAGGCGAAGGCGCTTTCGGGGCGGCCATGGGGCCCGAGATCAAGCTCGAAGCCGTCGAGACGGCAATAGGCGTAACCGCGGCCCACGGATTCGGTTTCGTGCATGATCTCGAGCTGGCCCTCGGTCAGCCAGGTCACGTGGACGCCGGCGCGTTCGCCTTCCAGCACGGCCAGTGTCGCCGGCACCGAGCCGTAGGACGTGATCCGGGCGGCGAAAACCGGCACCAGGTCCCGGATCGTGCCGAAGCTGACCGGAATCTCGCCGGCGTCGCCGTATTTCTCCCGCAGCCGCAGCGGCGAACCGTTGGAACCGGAGGCGACCACCGGCACCCGGCCCTCGGCCTCGAAGCGTTCGATCTCCTCCATCCGTCCGTCGCGGAACAGATAGCTGCGGCCCGGCGGATCGAAGGGGTATCTCAGCGCATGGTCGATGCGCGCCTTCAGGGCCGGATCGGTCATGGCACGAACTGCTCGTTGAGGATGCGCTCCTCCAGGCTGTGCTCGCTGTCGAACAGCAGCCGCATGGTCACGTCCTTGGCCTCGCTGACGGTCACGCGCTTGACGTGGCGCACCTCGAAGGTGTCGGCGACGGCACTGACGGGGCGCTTGTAGATCTCGCGCACGTCGAAGACCACATGGGCGTCCTTCGGCAGCAGGGCGCCGCGCCAGCGGCGGGGCCGGAAGGCGCTGATCGGCGTCAGTGCCAGCACGCCCGCGGTGAGCGGCAGGATGGGCCCGTGTGCGGAGAGATTATAGGCGGTGCTGCCGGCGGGCGTGGCCAGCAGGATGCCGTCGCAGATCAGCTCCTCCATCCGCACGCGGCCGTCAATGCTGATCCTCAGCTTCGCCGCCTGCCGCGTCTGGCGCAGCAGCGAGACCTCGTTGATCGCCAGGGCTTCCTGGCTGCCGCCGGATTCTGGTTCGGCGACCATGCGCAGGGGATGGATCTCCGCCATTGTCGCGGCGTTGAGCCGTTCGAGCAGGCCGTCTTCCTGGAACTCGTTCATCAGGAAGCCGATCGTGCCCTTGTTCATGCCGTAGATCGGGATGTCGCGATGCATGTAGTCGTGCAGCGTCTGCAACATGAAGCCGTCGCCGCCCAGCGCGACGATGACGTCGGCCTCGTTCGCCGGGCAGTCGCCGTAGTGCTCGATGAGCTGCTCGGCGGCGTTCTCGGCCGCGGGCGTCGGCGCCCATTTGAACGAGATGCGTTCCAACGCCATTCCCTGACTTCCCCTCTGCCGCTGCCGGTCCCCCGCCCGGCGCGCCGACACTATAACCGGGGGCGCGGCGAGCGCCAGCCGCTGCTCCCCGCTTGCGCCCGCACCGCAGAGGGGCGATCATCCGGCGCATGATCCAGCGCCTGCTCGCCATCGCCATCCTGCTCGCCGTTCCGGCCGCCGTCTCGGCGGATGATCGCCACGAGGGCTACTACTATCCCGGTCCGGTAACGGAGGAAGTCTATGGCAGCCGGGCGGAAATGATGCCCGACGCCGACCGCGGCGTGCGGCTGAGTTTCATCACCGGGTTCACGCAGGAGCAGTTCGGCCGCGCCTACACGCCGCCCTACGCCCTGTTCGCGAAAGGCGCCGATTCGGAGAAGCTGCTGCTGGTCGCTACCGGACCGGGCGGGTTCCGCACGATCCATCAGGCTCGCGCCGTGCTGGCGCAGCTGACGGCGATCTCGCGGGGGACGCCGCTGTTCCGCGATCTCAAGGTGGAGGAAATCTTCACCTTTCTCGATCTAGTGAAGATGATGGGCTTTACCCAGGTCACGGTCTCGGATGGCAGCAATTTTGCACACCGGATCGTCATCGAATGAAGGTCTGAGGACAGCCGGCAACGGCAGGAGGGGACAGATGGGCAAGATCGTCAGGAGGCTGTGGAAGTTCGCCTCGGTCCGGTGGCTGGCGTTCGTCGTGCTGGGCGGCATCGTCGCCATCCGCATCGCCGACCCGTCGGCGACCAAGATCCTGCGCGAGAACATCTGGTTCGACCAGTTCCAGAAGGTCGACAACTACGTCCCGCCGGAGCGCCACACCGTCATCGTCGACATCGACGAGGAAAGCCTGCAGGAGCTCGGCCAGTGGCCCTGGTCGCGCTATGATCTCGCCGTGATGGTCCAGGTCCTGGGTCAGCTCGGCGCGCGTGTGGTCGGATTCGACATCACCTTCCCCGAGAAGGACAAGCTCTCGCCTGCCGAATGGGCGACCACCAACCAGAACCTGCCGCCGGAAATGGTCGCCCAGCTGAAGGGGATGCCGAGCAACGACCAGATCTTCGCCTCGGTGATCGGCCAGAGCCCGGTGGTTCTCGGCGGCGCCGCGTTCTACCGGGAGATCGAGAATCGCGAGCAGCCGCTGCCCGCAGAGCCCCGCCTGGGCTACCGAAACGGCAACGGCAAGGCGTGGCTGCCGCTCTACCGCGACCTCGTCTACAACACCGAGGTGCTGCAGCAGGCGACGCCCGGCTTCGGCGTCTTCTCCATCGATCCGAGTTCCGACGGCGTGGTGCGCCGCGTGCCCGCCATGATCCGCGTCGGCCCGCCCGGCGACTACAAGGAGCAGAACGTCTACCCCGCGCTGACGCTGGAGATGCTGCGGCTCGGTCATGGCGAGAAGGGCTTCATCGTCGAGAAGGCAAACGAGGCCTCCGGCATCAGCCGGATCAAGATGCGCTCCAAGGTCAACGAATCCGGCGAGGTGGTGATCCCGACCGACGAACACGGCATCCTTTGGGTGCGCTTCTCCGAGCACGAGCCCGACATCTTCATCTCCGCCAAGGACATCATCAAGGCGGGCGAGCTGCCGCCCGAGCGCCAGCAGGAGCTGTTCCGCAAGATCCAGGGCAAGTATGTCATGATCGGCACCTCGGCCGAGGGCCTGAAGGATATCCGGGCGACCCCGCTGGAAGGCGCCATGCCCGGGGTGGAGGTCCACTCCCAGGTGCTGGACATGGTGGAAAACCAGGCCTTCCTGATCCGGCCGTCGATCGCCAACGCCATCGAGCTGGCGATCATCCTGTTCGCCGGCATCGTGCTGATCAGCTTCGTGCCCCGGCTCTCGGCCATGACCACGGCGCTGTTCTTCGTGCCCTTCTGCCTGATCCTGATGGGCGCCAGCTATTATCTGTTCATCGAGGAATCGATCCTGATCGACGGGCTGACGCCGGTCGCGGCGCTGTTCATCCTGTTCGTGCTGCTGGTCTATCAGAAATACGCCCGCGAGCAGGAGCAGAAGAAGCAGGTGCGCGGCGCCTTCAGCCAGTATCTCTCGCCGGCCCTGGTCGAGCAGCTCGCCGAAGACCCCACCAAGCTCACCCTCGGCGGCGAGACCAAGTCGATGTCCTTCCTGTTCTGCGACATCCGCGGCTTCACGCCGATATCGGAGAGCTTCAAGGGCGATCCGCAGGGCCTGACCCGGCTGATCAACAAGTTCCTGACGCCCATGACCGACATCATCATGGGCAATCACGGCACCATCGACAAATACATGGGCGACTGCATCATGGCGTTCTGGAACGCGCCGCTGGACGATCCGGATCACGCCCGCCACGCCTGCGAAAGCTGCCTGATGATGCAGGCCGACCTGATCGAGCTGAACAAGCGGCTCGAAGTCGACGCGAAGGAGGATGGCCGGCCCTTCATTCCCATCAAGATCGGCATCGGCGTCAACACGGGCGAATGCGTGGTCGGCAACATGGGCTCCGAACAGCGTTTCGACTATTCGGTGCTGGGCGATGCCGTGAACCTGGGCGCGCGCATCGAGGGCCAGTCCAAGTCCTATGGCGTCCAGAACGTGATCGGCGAACTGACGGCGAACGAGGTGCGGGACTACGCCATCCTGGAACTCGACCTGATCGCGGTGAAGGGCAAGGACGAGGCGGTCCGGATCTTCACCATGCTGGGCGGCCCGGAGATGGCGCAGGACCCGGCCTATCAGGCGCTCTACAAGGAAACCGACGAGATGATCCGGGCCTATCGCGAGCGGCGCTTCGAGGACAGCCAGCGCCATCTCGACAAGTGCCGCGAGATGCGCCCGGACATGAGCGTGCTCTGGGATGACATCTACCAGGCGCGTCTCGACGAGTACAAGGAGAACCCCCCGCCCGAGGAGTGGGACGGCGTCTACCGGGCGACCTCCAAGTAGCAGCAGCGGAAGCGTTTTCATGAAGATCGCGATCATGGGTTGCGGAGCCACCGGCTCCGTCTATGCCGGACTTTTCGCTTCCGCCGGCCACGAGGTCTGGGCCATCGACCGCTGGGCCGAGCATGTCGAGGCGATGGGCCGCAAGGGACTGACTCTGACCGGCGCCTCGGGCGAACGCACCGTGCCGGTCAATGCCACCACCGATCCGGCCGAGGCGCCGGAATGCGACCTCGTCATCATCGCCACGAAGGCGATGGATGTGGCCGAGGCGGCGGAGGCGGCGCGGCCGCTGATCGGGGCGAAGACCATCGTCATGCCCATCCAGAACGGCCTGGGCAGCGCCGAGCGGGCCGTGCGCATTCTCGGCCGCGAGCGCGTGAAGATCGGCGTCATCGGCGGTTTCGGCGCCTCCGTGCCGGAACCCGGCCATGCCCACCACAATGGCTGGGACCTCGTGCGGCTGGGCGAGGTCAGCGGTCCCGCCAGCGACGAACTGAAAAATCTGGAAGCGGTCTGGACCGATGCCGGTTTCAAGGCGCAGTGCTTCGACGATCTGGACGGCATGATCTGGGAAAAGCTGATCTGCAACGTCGCCTTTTCCGGTCCCTGCGCGCTGACCGGCCTCACGATCGGGGAGGCCATGGCCAGCCCCGAGGCCAGCGTGGTCTCGCTGTGGTGCGCGCAGGAGGCGTTCAACGTCGCCTCGGCGCTGGCCATCGACACCGGAGTGAAGGATCCGGCCCGCCATATCCGCGCCTTTGCCGCCAAAATCCCCGACGCGAAGCCCTCGCTGCTGCTCGACCACCAGGCCGGGCGGCGCTCCGAGATCGACGTCATCAACGGCGCGATTCCGCGCGCCGGCCTAAGGGTCGGCGTGCCGGCGCCGGTCAACGAATCCATCACCGCCCTGGTGAAGGAGCGCGAGAAGACGTTCGGGGGGCAGGGATCAAAGGCGTCTCAGGAGTAGGTCCCGGCGTTCCGCTACGGTTCAGCCGGGACGACACCAGGAAACGCAGCCCAGGATGCCATCCGGGACAAGGGGCGACGCCCCGCGATCCGGGACCTCGGGACGGTCGATCTACCCCGCGCGCTTGATCGCGAAACCGACCCGGGGGAAGTGGACCACCACCTCGCCGCAGCGTTCGTCGGTGCGGCGCACGGCGATCTCCCCGCCATGGTAGGTCACCAGCTCGCCCTGCACCGGATCGCGGGCATAGTCGGTCGGCGCGATCGCCACGCGATCGCCGGCCTTCCAGCCTTCGGCGTTGCCGTCGACGCCGGCGGGGCTTTCCGGGCTTGCCGCCATTGCCGCCGCCAGCGCGTCTTCGGCGCTCATTTCCGTCTTCTCGCCATGACCGATGGCGGCGACGCGTTCCATGAACGCGCCGAGCGCCGGATGCGGCTCCAGCAAGGCCCGGCCGACGCGGCCGCCGCCCTTCAGGAACCAGAGGACATGGTAGAGGGTCAGGTCCGCCAGTCCCGCGCCGTCGCCGGCCAGGAACTTGCGGCCGTCGGCGAACAGGTCCGCCGCCCAGGCGAGCTGCGGCTTGAGCTGTTCCTCGTGCATCCCGACCGCCGCCTTCAGCTTCTCGACGTTCGCCCCCGGCGCGCCGCGCATGCGGGCGCGGTCCTCGTGGAACTCGGCGGGCATGCGGTCGGCGTTGGAGCCGATGACAAAGCCGGCCACGGTCCAGAACATCTGCCCCTCCGCGAAGGCCGAGAGCGCATGGGCCAGGCCGATGCCGCCGCTCATCAGGCCGGGCTCGGGATGGCGGCGCTCCAGTTCGTCCGCGATCAGACCGGTATCGCAGTAGATATCGGCGCCGATCTGCAGCACGGGCGTCTTGCGGTAGCCGCCGGTCAGAGGCGTCAGATCCGGCTTCGGCATGATCATCGGGATATCCACGCCGCGCCAGGCCAGGCCTTTCAGCCCCATCATCAGCCGCGCCTTCTCCGCGAAGGGCGACATGTCGTAGTGGTGCAGGATGAAATCGGTCATTTCACGCGCCTCCCCGGTGCAGATGCTCGCCTGGAGCATAGGGGCTCGGCAGGCCCTGTCCAACGGGGGAAGGGCGCATTATCCTGCGGCCGTCATTTCAGGGGAGGGAATGCATGGGACGCGTTGAAGGACGTGTCGCGATCGTCACCGGCGGGGCGTCGGGCCTCGGCGCGGCGACCGCGAAACTGCTCTCGGAAGAGGGCGCGAAGGTGCTGGTCACCGACATCCAGGAAGACAAGGGCCGGGAGGTTGCGAAAGCCTGCGGCGGCGTCTTCCTCCGCCACGATACCGCCGACGAGGATCAGTGGATCGCCGCCTTCGGGAAGGCCGCCGCCGATCTCGGGACGGTCTCGATCCTGTTCAACAATGCCGGGGTCCGGCCCAAGACCGCGCCGCTGGAAGACATCGCGCTGGACGAGTGGAAGGCGCACATGGCCGTCAACATCGACGGCGTCTTTCTGGGCATCAAGCACGGCATCCGCGCGATGAAGACCGAAGGCGGCTCGATCGTCTCGACCTCGTCGATCTACGGCATCGTCGGCGCATCGATGATCGGCGCCTATTCGGCCTCGAAGGGCGGGGTGCGGACGCTGACCAAGGCCGCGGCGATGGAATGCGCGCATCTGGGCTATCCGATCCGCGTCAATTCGATCCATCCCGGCTTCATTGAGACCGGCATGCTGGATTCGGTGAAAGCGGAGTTCGGCGCCGGCATGATCGAGAAGCGGATGATCGGCGACACGCCGATGAAGCGCATCGGCGAGGCCCGCGACATCGCAGAAGGCGTGCTCTATCTGGTCGCCGATTCCGGCAAGTTCGTCACCGGCATCGAACTGCCGATAGACGGCGGATATCTGGCGAAATGACCACGGCCTCCAGGGAAACGGCGGAAGCGTTCAATCTCTACGCGCTGACGCCCGAGTACCTGGAGGATCCGTTTCCGGTCTACCACGCGCTGCGCGAACACAGCCCCGTCCACCGCCTGCCGGACGGGTCCGTCTTCCTCAGTCGCTACGCGGACGTCATCGCCTGCTACCGCGACCGGACCATGTCCTCGGACAAGCGCCGCGAGTTCGGGCCGAAGTTCGGCGAGGGGCCGCTGCTGGTCCATCACACCACCAGCCTGGTGTTCAACGACCCGCCCCTGCACACCCGCGTGCGCAAGCTGCTGGCCCAGGCCTTCACGCCGCGCGCCATGCGTTCGATGGAGCCCGGGATCGTCGCCTTGGTGGACGGTTTTCTGGACCGCGCAGAGGAACGCGGCGAGATGGACCTGATCGGCGATTTCGCATTCGCCCTGCCGGTCGGCGTGATCTGCGACATGCTGGGCGTGCCGGCGGCGGACCGGGAGCGGCTGCGCGACTGGGCGATGCTGATCCTGGGCGCGCTGGAGCCGACCATCTCCGACGAACAGCTGCGCCGCGGCAACGAGGCCGTGGCGGCCTTCTCGGCCTATCTCAAGGACCTGATCGACGAACGCCGCCGCAATCCCGGCGAAGGCGATATCCTTTCGATCCTGATCGCCGGCGAGGTGGACGGGGAGCGGCTGAGCGAGGAGGAACTGATCCAGAACTGCATCTTCCTGCTCAACGCCGGCCACGAGACCACGACCAACCTGATCGGCAACGGCGTCGCCGGCCTGCTGGCATTTCCCGGCGAGATGGCGCGGCTTCGGGCCGATCCGGACCTGATGGACAGCGCCATCGAGGAGTTCCTGCGCTTCGAAAGCTCCAACCAGCTGGGCACACGGCGGGCGACGCGGCGGGTCGAGTTCGACGGCGGCGCGGTGGAGGCCGACACCGTGATCCATCTCGGCATCGGCGCGGCCAACCGCGATCCGGCGGTCTTCCCCGATCCGGACCGCCTCGACATCACGCGTGAGCCGAACCGCCACCTCGCCTTCGGCTGGGGCGCGCATATCTGCCTCGGCAACTCGCTGGCGCGGATGGAAGGGAAGATCGCCATCGGCCGGTTGCTGGCGCGCTTTCGCCATATCGAGCGCAATGGCGATTTCGTCCGCGGCGGCCGGGCCCGGTTCCGGGGCTATCGCAAGTTTCCGGTCAAGCTGAGATAGCCGCCACTTCCGCGAGGCGGATTTCGACCGATATGGAAGCGGATGAAACATCCCGGCCCATTGGTCCTGGCGGCCCTCGCCATGTTCTGGTCAGCGGCGCCCGCACCGCCCGCCACCGCACAGCTGCGCGACGATCCGGCCGCCGATATCCGCGAGCGGACCGAGCGCCTGAAGCAGCGCCGCCTGCCGCCCGAGGAGCGCTTCAGGGACCGGAACCTCGATCGAGGCCAGAACTTCAGGGATCGCCAAAGCCAGCGCGAAGCCTATTCGGCGGAGCGGGAAGGGCGGCTGCTGGACCGGCTGAACGAACGCCGGGACCTGCTGCAGGGCGATCCGAACGATCTCGACGCCCGCCGCGACGACCGCCGCGAGGACCGGGTCGACCGGCGGCTCAGAGAGCGGCTCAGAGACGCCTACCGCAGCGATGCGCCGCCGCCCCCTCTGCCGCCGCCCGCCCCGCGATGACGACGCCATAGGTCAGAAGGCGCGCGAGCCAGCCATGCCATCCCTCGCGCGCCGACCTGTTACCTCTCCCGGAACGCCTCGCTCTGCAGGCGCAGGACGGGCCGGAGCAGAAAGGAGGCGACCGAGCGGGAGCCGGTGTGGATGTCGACGGTGGCTTCCATGCCCGGCCCGATGGGCAGACGGCCCGGCTCGTCGCCCAGATAGCTCCGTGCCGTTTCCACCACGACCTTGAAATAGGGCCGGCCCTGCTCGTCGATGTTGGAATCGGGGGATATGCGGACGACCCGGCCCTCCAGCCCGCCGAAGCGGATGAAGTCGTAGGTCGAGATTTTCACCGTCGCGTCCTGGCCGACGTCGACGAAGCCCCGGTCGGCGGGCCGGAGCCTGGCTTCCACAACCAGGTTGCCGCCCACCGGCACGATCTCCAGGATCGGCTGACCGGGTCCGACGATGCCGCCGATGGTCGTCACCTTCATTTCGCCGACGATCCCGTCGATGGGACTGCGCACCACGGTGCGGCTGCGCTGATCGTCGGCGCCGGTCAGCCGGTCCGTGACCGTGGCGATATCGACCTCGACTTCGGAGAGCTCCGCCTGCGCGCTCCGGCGGAAGGCGCGCGAGGCTTCCTCGCGGCGCTCCACGGCTTCCCGGCGAGCGGCGTTGGCGCGGCTGATGGCGGCGTTCAGGCTTTCCATCTCGCCCCTGAGGCGCGCCAGTTCGCCCTGCTTCTGATTGACCTCCAGGCGGGAGGCGAGATTGTCCTTCGCCAGATCCTCCAGCGTCGCCAGCGCCTGCTCGGCGAGCGCGATCTCCTCGCGCCGGGCGTCGCGGGCGGCGGCGAATTCGCGCGCCTCCTCCTCGCTCTGGCGCGCCTGCTCGCCCAGCACGGCAATGGTGCTTTCGAACTCCGAGCGGCTCGCCAGGAAGGCGCGGCGCTCGGCGCGCACCAGATCCGGCCGCCGCGCCTCGATGTCGGCGGAAAAGGCGGGCTCCGTGCCCGCGGCCTCGGCCAGCAGGCGCTCGCGTTTCAGCAACAGACCGTCCAGGCGCACGCGCAGCCCCTCGGGGCTCTGCGCGTCGGTGCCGAGGGCGAGGCGGAGCAGCGGCTCGCCCGCCGTGACGCGGTCGCCCTCCGACACCAGCATCTCCTCGACGATGCCCCCCTCCAGATGCTGGACGGTCTTCACGTCGCCCTGGGGCACCACCAGGCCCTCGGCCACCGCCACCTCGTCCAGTTCGGCGACCAGCGCCCAGGCGGCCAGCGCCAGGATCAGCAGGGCCGCGGCCCGGGCCAGGATCACCCCGCCGCGGGGGCGATGACGGGCCGCCATGTCGTCCAGCGCGCTCAACGCTCCACCTCCTTAAGCCGCCGGGCCGCCTCCATGCGCTCGCGCACCTGACCGGCGGGGCCGGCGGCGACGATGCGGCCGCCGTCGAGCGCGATGATGTTGTGGCAGACCTCCAGCAGTACGGGGCTGTGGGTGACGACGACGATGGTGCGGTCTTCCGCCAGCGCCTCCAGGTTCCGCGCCAGGGTCTTCGCGGCCTCGGTGTCCAGATTGCCCGACGGCTCGTCGAGCAGCAGCACCGGCGGATTGCCCAGCAGCGCCCGCGCGATGGCGATGCGCTGGCGCACGCCGCCGGGCAGGTCCATGCCGCCCTCGCCGATGCGTGCGCCATAGCCGTCGGCCATCTCGGAAATCGCCGAGTGGGCGCCGGCCAGGTGGGCGGCGTCGACGATCAGCCCGTCATCGGCCCCGGGATCGCCAATGGCAATGTTTTCCCTGATCGTGCCGGCGAACAGGAAGGTATGCTGGGGCACATAGCCGATGGCGCGGGCCAGATCCTCGCGGCCGAACTGGGCGATGTCGGCCTCGTCCAGCATCACCCGGCCGTGGCTGGGGCGGTAGAGGCCCTGCATCAGCTTCAGCAGCGTGGTCTTGCCGGAACCGTTGGGTCCGACCAGCGCGTGCAGGCCGTTGCCGATCTTCAGCCTGACGTTCCGCACCGCCGGCGGGCGGTCCGGCGCATAGCCGAAGGTAACGTCGTCCAGCATCAGGACGCCGTCGCGCACGTTCGGGCGGACGGCGCCGCGGGCGGGCTCCTCGGCGGTGGCGAAGGCCTCGCCCAGCCGCTTCAGGGATTGCCGTGTCGCCATGTAGGTGCGCCAGTTGCCGATCAGCTGCTGGAAGGGCTGGACGATCCGCCCGCCCAGCATGTTGGCCGCGACCAGCGCGCCGATGGACAATTCCTGGTTGAGGATCGCCACCGCGCCGACAGCGGTCACCGCGACGGTGGTCAGAACCGTCAGCCCCAGCCCCATGTGCACGAAGCGGTCGGACTGCCGCCCGCGCCGGACCGATTCGTCGACGGCGCGGACATGGCGCGCCTCCCAGACCTCGGTCATCGGGCCCTTCAGCGCCAGCGCCTTGATCGTGGTCCGGCCGCCGATCAGCTCGGCGGTCACGGCGTCGCGGTCGAAGCTGGCCTCGCGTTCCTCGCGGTTGGCGTCCTGCATCACCCGCCCCGACCACCAGGCCAGGCCGATGAACAGCGGGAACGCCGCCAGCAGCACCCACGCCACGGGCGGGGCGATGATGAAGATGACCACCGCGAAGAACAGCGCGAAGGGCAGGTCGGCGATCAGCACTGCCGACAGACCGGAGAAGGCGTTGCGGACCACCTCGGCATCGCGGAACAGGGCCTGCCAGTAGGCCGTCGGCCGGCTTTCCAGCACCGGCAGCGGCGCGGCGGTGATGCGGCTGTAGAGCGCGCGCGCCAGCTCCACGTCCATATCGACGGCGGCCGAGCGCAGCAGCCGGGCCCGGCCCTGGCGCAGCACGAAGTCGAAGACGATGGCGGCGAACATGCCGATCACCAGGCCCTGCAGGGTCGACAGCCCGCCGTGGAAGACCACCCGATCATAGACCTGAAGCACGAAGATCGGGGCGGCGATCGCCAGCAGGTTGATGATCGACGAATAGGCGATGACCTCGCCGATGCGCCTGCGCACCGGAGCCAGCACCTCCCTCAGCCATTCCGGGCCGTCAGCCATCGATCCTCTTGCGTCTCCCGGTTGCGTCGCCACGGTTCATGCGAGTTCGATGCCAATTGGCCTCGAGTCACGCGTCGTGTTAAATAGCCCCGATAAACGGCGGCGGCGACAGCGGATTTCCCGACGGTGTCCGGGTCGGACCGCCGGCAGGGGATAGGGTCGCGGATTGTACCGTCATCTCGCAATAGGCGCCGCCGTGGCGCTGGCATTGACCGCGCCGGCCGGGGCCGCGCCGTTGCAGGAGGAGCTGGAGATCGTGCTCCAGGCCCATCCGGACGTTCGCGCGGCCGAGCGCCGTTTCGAGCAGTCGCAGCTGGCGGTTACCGAAGCCCGTGCGCCCTATCTGCCGCAGCTCCGCATCAGCGGCGAATACGGCTACGAGAACGTCGACAGCCCCGTGGCCCGCGCCGCGGGACAGCCGGCAGTCGAGCAGAGCCGCGAGATCGGCCGCTTCACCGTCACCCAGAAGGTCTTCGACGGCTTCCGCACCGATGGCCAGCTGAAGGGCGCCATCGCCCGCGAGTTCAAGTCGGGCTATGCGCTGGAGCGGGCGGAGCAGCAGATCCTGCTGCGCGGCACCGCCGCCTATCTCGACGTCCTGAAGCAGACCGAGCTGGTGGACATCGCGCTGGAGACGGAAATGACGATCCGCCGCCAGCTCGCCCTGGAGGATGAGCGCGTGCGCCGGGGCTCCGGCCTGTCGGTCGACGTCTTGCAATCCAAGTCGCGTCTGCAGGCCGCCAAGGAAGCGCGGGTGCGGCTGGAGGGGCGGCTGAGGGAAGCGATCGCCGAATACTACGCGGTCTTCAACCATGCTCCGGAGATCGGCTCGATGGCCCCGCCCGAGGCGCCGGACGACCTGCTGCCGCCCGATTTGCAGGCGGCAATCAACATCGCTCTGGCCGAAAACCCGTTGATGAAGCAGAGCGACGAGACCATCGGCGAGGCCCGCCAGCAGCGCAAGGTCGCCATGGCCGACTTCTTTCCGCAGATCAACATCGTCGCCGAGGGGGCGATGGAGAACGATGCCGAGGGCATTCCCGGCAACCGCAAGGAGGCCTTTGTCGGACTGCGCGCCGAGTGGGAGCTGTTCGACGGATTCGCCACCGCCGCCGCGACCGAACGCTCCGGCCGGCGGATCGCCGAGACGATGGAGAACCATGCGGCGCTGAGCCTGGAGATCGCCAAGCGTGTCGAGGTCGCCTGGGAACAGCTCATCACGCTCCGCGAGCGGGCCGACCTCGCCGCTAACGCCGCGGCGATCGCCTCGGAACTGTTCACCGCGCGGCGCAGGCTGCGTACCGCCGGCCGCGAGTCGGTGATCAACGTGCTCGACGCCGAGGCCGAACTCAACGGCGCACGCAGCCGTGCCACGGCCGCGCGCTACGACGCGCTGGTGCAGGTCTTCCGGGTGCTGTTCGAAACGGGCCGGCTGAACCTCGCAGCGTACTGAGGCTACTGGATCTCGAAATCGCTGGCCTGGAGCGTGCCGTTGGAGACGGTCACGCTGGCGATCTCGAAGCTCGCCTGGGCGCCGTCGCCATCGGGGTCGAAGTGCAGCGTGTTGTTCGAATCGAAGACGAAGGTCGCCTGTCCGGTGCCGAGTTCGGTGTCGCCGTCGATCAGGGCTTCGGCCACGCGCACGAAGCTCTCGCCGTCGGTCAGCGTGTTCGCGCCGCCGCCGACATTGTCGAAGGCCACGCCGTCGATCAGGAAGCGGTCTTCGCCCGACGTGAAGTCGGTGATGACGTCCTGATGCCCGATGGCCTGATCGTACTGGAAGGCGTCGGCCCCGCCGCCGCCGGTCAGCGTGTCCGCGCCTTCGCCGCCCAACAGCGTGTCCAGGTTGTCCGCGCCGGTGATCGAATCGTTGCCCGCGCCGCCATCCATCAGGTTCTGGCCGGAGGTCTCGGTCAGGGTATCGTCGCCCAGTCCGCCGAACAGGCTGTCGGAGCCGGCCCCGCCCTCGACGGCGTCGTTGCCGTCCTCGCCAAGCACGCTGTCATCGCCGCTGCCGGCGAAGATCTGGTCATTGCCCGCACCGCCGGAGACCGTGTCGTCGTCCTGGTCGGCCTGGATCAGGTCGTCGCCGTCGCCGCCGTCGATGGTGTCGTTGCCCAGATCGCCGCGCAGGGTATCGGCGCCCGCGCCGCCCTGGACCACGTCGTCACCCTCGTCGCCGAAGATGTCGTCGTCGCCGTCGAGCCCGGAAATGCTGTCATCACCCAGCCGGCCCTGCAGCAGGTTGTCGCTTGCATTACCCGACAGCGTATCGCCCTGGTCGGTGCCGACAGCCGCCTCGAAGTTCGTGACGATGTCCGTACCGGCTTCGATTCCGGTCGCGGTTCCGGCCGTCAGGTCGATATTCACACCGGTCCCGAGACCGAAATAGCTGATGACGTCGCCGATGCTGTCGACCGCGACGCCAAGATCGTCCGCGCCGCCGTCGATCGTGTCGTCGCCGATACCGCCGAATATGAAGTCGTCGCCGTTGCCGCCTTCGACGCTGTCATTCCCGGCATCGCCGAACATCACGTCGGCCCCATCGCCGCCGATCAGCGTATCGTTGCCGTCGCCGCCGCCGAGCCGGTTGATCCCGGCATTGCCGGTGATCGAATCGTCGCCCGTCCCGCCCTGGAAGCCATCGATGGAGAACAGCGTGTCGGTGCCGAGGTCGTTGGTGGTCACGGTGGTGCTTATGTCCGTGACAGCTCCCAGCGTTAGCGTCAGGTCCTCGGTGGCGTCGGCATAGTCGGCGACGTCCACTTCCGCGTCGGAGCCGTTCAGCTGGTCGTCGCCTGCGCCGCCGCGCAGCGTGTCGCGCTCGCCGCCGCCGTTCAGCGTGTCGTTACCCTCGCCGCCGAGAAGGAAATTGCGCTCGGCGTCGCCGGAAATGAAGTCCGCGCCCGCGCCGCCGATGACCGTGGTGAAGTTGGCGAAGTTGTCGGAGCCGGTCTCCGCGCTGGCGGCCGTGCCCGCCGTCATGTCGACGATCAGGTCGGCGGAGGCGGTGGCGAAACTCAGCGTGTTGCTGCCTGCGCCGCCGTCCAGGCTGTCGTTGCCGCCCTCGCCGATGATCAGGTCGTCGCCATCGCCGCCGGCGATGGTATCGGCGTCGGCGCTGCCGCGGATCGAATCGTCGCCCGCCCCGCCGGTGACGCCGTTGAAGGCGGTGACCGTGTCGGTGCCGGTCGCCGTGCTGGCCGCCAGTCCGCCGAAAAGGTCGACGGCGACGCCTTCGGTGGCGTCGGAGAAATCGAGCGTGTCGTTGCCGGCGCCGCCGTCGAGACTGTCATTGCCTGCGCCGCCATTGATCGAATCATTGCCGTCGCCGCCGGCGATGGTGTCATTGCCGGCGCCGCCGAGCAGGGTGTCCGCGCCGCCGCCGCCGCCGATCGAATCAGCACCCTGGCCGCCTTCGAGACGATTGTTGTCCGCATCGCCGTTCATGGTGTCGTCGCCCGCGGTGCCGATGATCGTCTCCAGACCGAGAACGGTGTAGCTGTTCGCGTCCAGTGTGGCGCTGTTGCCGGTCAGGTCGATCTGGAATGCGCCGGTCAGGTTGGAGAAATCGGCAGTGTCGTTGCCGGCCGCGCCGTTCAGCGTGTCGTTGCCCAGGCTGGCGATCAGCAGGTCGTCGCCGCCGCGGCCGACGAAATTGTCGTCGCCGTCGCTGCCGGTGAAGGTGTCGTTGCCGGCGGAACCGAAGACCCGCTCGATCGCGGTCAGCGCATCCGTGCCTTCGCCGGTGACCGTGCCCGCGCCGCCGCCGGCGGACATGTCGACGTTTACCGGCGTGGCGCTGTCGCGGTAGTCGGCCGAATCGAAGCCGATGCCGCCATCGAAGGTATCGTCGCCCAGCCCGCCGAACAGCGTGTCGCCGCCGGCGTCGCCGGACAGACTGTCATTGCCCGCGCCGCCGGCAATCGAATCGCCGCCGACGCCGCCTTCGATGGCATTGGCGGCGGCGTCGCCCGTCAGCGTGTCGGCCTGCGCGCCGCCGACGATGTTCTCGATCCCGCTCAGCGTGTCCGTGCCGTCGCCGCTCGCCGCGCCCGTACTCAGGTCGACATCGACCGCGCCGCCGGCGTCGGAGAAGTCGGCGGTGTCGGTCCCGTCGCCGCCGGTCAGCACATCGTCGCCGTCGGACCCTTGCAGCGTGTCGTCGCCGGCCCCGCCATCCAGCGTGTCGTTGCCGCCGCCGCCGGCCAGAAGGTCGTCGCCGGCCTCGCCGGTGATGCTGTCCTGTCCGGCCAGACCGACGATGAAGTCTCGTCCCACGGTGCCCGAGAGCGTGTCGCCCGCAGCGGTGCCGCCCTGGATCGAGAAGACCTCTCCGGCGAAGTCGAACTGCTCGACATCGTTGGAAACCGTGTCGGAGCCTTCGGATCCGGACTGGTCGGCGACGAAGACGAAGGCGCCGTCGTCGGAGAAACCGAGGTTGAAACCGCCGATGGCCCCGGCATAGACGGCGACGTCGTCGCCCGAACCGCCGAACAGGATGTCGTTGCCGCCATTGCCGGTCAGCGTGTCGTCGCCGGCCAGACCCGTGGCGATGTCGTTGTCCGCGCCGAGGTCGAGCGCTTCGCCCGCGGCGGTGCCGCCCGTGACGTCGAACAGCACATCGTCGCTGGCGCCTTCGACGCTGAAGGCCAGGGTCTCGACGTCCAGCGCCACCGCGTCGGCGCCTTCCGCGCCCACCGTGTCGGTGAGCCGCAGGCGTGCGGCGGCCTCGTCGACCGCGAAGGCGAATCCCGTGTTCTCGCCGGTGTAGTTCACCCGGTCGGTGGCCGCGCCGCCCGAGAGCAGGTCGTCGCCGGCGCCGCCGGTCAGGGTATCGTCGCCCGCATCGCCGAACAGGCTGTCGCCGCCCGCGCCGCCGACAAGGGAATCCGCGCCGCCGCCGCCGGAGACGATGTCGACACCGTCGCCGCCGTCCACGGTGTCGGCGCCGCCGCCGGCGCCGATGAGATTGTTGCCGGCGTCGCCTGTCAGGTTCTGCGCCGTGGCGTCGCCGAGGGCGACGTCGACGGTGATATCGGCGAAGTCGATGGTTTCGATGTCGCTGCCGAGGATGTCGGCGCCCTCGCCACCGACGCTGTCGGTCAGGGTGAGCCGGCTGCCGTCGTCATCGCCGGTCGCCACGAAGTTCCCCGCATTGCCGGCATAGCCGGCCTGGTCGGCGCCCTCGCCGCCGAACAGGCTGTCGTCGCCCGCACCGCCGGTGATCGTGTCGTCGCCGGCCTCGCCGCCGATCAGGTCGTCGCCGGCATCGCCCGAGAGCTGGTCCGCGCCGCTGCCGCCGGCCAGCACGTCACCGCCGCCGCCGCCGGCCACAGTGTCGTTCCCGGTCAGGGCGGCCAGGAATTCGTCGGCCCCGCCGCCTGTCAGGTTGTCGCCGGCGGCCGTGCCGAAGACCACGTCGAGCAGCCGCGCGTCGCCCTGGAACTCCACCGCTTCGATGTCGTTGGCGAGGGTGTCGGTCCCTTCCGCGTCGGTGGTGTCCTCGAACACAATGATGCTGCCATCGTCTGCCGCGCTGACATTGAAGTCGGCGGAACTGCCGGCATAGACTGCGCGGTCGGTCCCCGCGCCGCCGGTGAGCGAGTCGTCGCCCGCGCCGCCGGCGAAGATGTCGTTCCCGTCGCCGCCGTCGATGGTGTCTTCGCCGGCATTGCCCGTCAGGCTGTCGTCTCCCGCGCCGCCGTCCAGAGAATCGTTCAGCGCGCCGGCGACAACCGTGTCGTTTCCGGTCCCGGCGGTCACCTCGAGCGTCTTGCCGATATCGGCCGCGGCCACCGAGTCGTCTCCGCCGCCGAGATCGAGGATCACCGTGTTGTCGGAAATGTCGGTTCCGCCCAGATTGCCGATGGCGATCTCGTCGCTTGCCGCGCCCAGATTGACCGCCAGGGTCTCGACCTCGTCGATGTTCACCTGCGCGCCGTTGCCGAAGGCGAGCACCGCGCGACCGCCGACCTCTTCCAGGGTAACGGTATTGGCGTTCACCTGGTCGGCGGCGACTGTCAGAACGTCCTCGCCGGCGCCGCCGGTGACGTTGAAGACGCCGCCATTGGCGACATCGACCTCCTCGGCGCCGTCGAAGGCGACATCGATTTCACCGTCGTCGCCGCCGTCGTCGCCGACCTCGTCCTCGTCATTGCGGTCGTCGAGTTCGTCCTCGCCGGTGTCGCCCACCACCTCCGTGTCCGAACCGCCGTCGCCGACCGCCTCGCCGCCCTCGATGATCGGGTCGGCCTGCGCCTCGGTGATGCCGAAGACCTCGCCCAGCCGGCTGAGGAATCCGTCCGTGTCGGTGCGCGCGATCTCGAAATCGCCGGCGATGTCGGAATAGGCCAGCACGCCGTCGCCGAACTCCGCGGTGAGCAACTGCGCGTCGACCTCGGGGATGCGGGTCGGTTCGCGGAACAGCGACAGCACCTGCAGGCCCTGCAGCGGCTGATCGAGCGTCACCACCGCGCCGGCGGTGGCGACGGCCAGCGCGCCGGCCGCGCCGCCCGCGTTGGGCAGCAGCACGAAGGTATTGGCCTGGGCCTCGGGCGCGGCCTTGCCGATCATCCGCGCGCCCTTGACGCTGACGGAGGCCACCGGCGTCCGCACCAGAAGCTCGCTCGCCGGTCCCTCCGTCGAATCGCGGTTGTCGACAGAGAACTCGCCCTGGATGACGAAGAACTGGGGCTTGGCCGCGGCCTCTGCCGGTTCCTCGATCAGCACCCGGCTCTCGCTGTCGAAGAACAGCCTGGTGCCGTCGGTCAGGGTGACCTCCAGCGCGCCGTCGCCCTGGGTCATGACCACGTCGCCGGGGCTGAGCTTCTGACCCGGCGCGGCCTGGAACTGGCGGCCGTCGACGCCGATGATCAGAACCTCGCCGCGCACGTTCTCCACGCTGATCGGTCCTTCGCCGCCGGCCGTGGCCTGGGCCTGAACCAGCGGTGTCGGCGCTTCGGGGGCCGTCGAGGCGGCGAGGCCGGGCACGACGAACGCCGAACCGGCCGTCTCGCTTTCGCTGAAGACGGCTTCGGCCTCGATTGTACGTGCGCTGTCCGGGCGCTGTTCCATCACGGCTTTCCCTGGTTCGCCTCGATCCTAGGCGCTGGACGGATCGTTTTCATCATCCGTCCATGTCTCATGAAGCAAGCTTCGCGCCATGCAAGCGTGACGGGCGCGGGCCCCGTTCAGGCGGCCCGCTGCTCGATCATCCGGCCCATCTCCGCCAGCGTTCGTTCCGCGATGGCGCGAATTTCCTCTATCGCCTGGCGGGCATCTTCCAGTGGCCCTTCGTCACACAATCGTTCAATTTTTGCGGCTGCCTCGGAAAGTGACACGGCGCCGACGGTGCCGGCGCTGCTCTTCAGGCTGTGCGCTTCCCGTCCCAGCCGGTCGGCGCTGACATCGTCCAGAGGCTCGGACAGCCGTTCCAGCCGATCCTGGGTATCCAGCATGAAATCGCGCAGCAGTTCGGGCAGGTAGTCCTGACCGACATCCTCGCCGAACTGGTCGAGGATCGCGCGGTCGATCATCGATCCTTCCACCTCGCCCCCCGGTTCCGGCGCCGCGCCGGCGGGAACCGGCCCGGCATCGGCGGCCGCTGGCCCCGCCATCGTTCCGGCGTTCGGCGGGCCGCCGGTACTGGCGGCGCCAATCAGCGCCCACTTGGCGACGAGCTGCAGCAGTTCGATCTTGTCGAAGGGTTTGGCGATGAAGTCGTCCATGCCCTTCGACAGGCATTCCTCGCGGTGTTCGGGCATGGCGTTGGCCGTCACCGCGACCACGGGCGTCGTGGCCCTGGCGCCGTCCAGGGCGCGGATCGCGGCGGTGACCTCGAAGCCGTCCATGTCCGGCATCTGCACGTCCATCAGCACCACCTCGAAGTCGTTCTCGCCGATGGCGGCCAGGGCGCCAGCGCCATCCTCGACCGCGGTGACCGCGTAGCCCGCCTTCTCCAGCATCACCCTGGCGACCTGCAGGTTGATGCGGTTGTCGTCGGCCACCAGCACCCGCGCGCCCAGTGCCGCCTCGTCGCCGATCTGCTCGATCGTGGCGGCGGCATGGGCTTCCGCGGCGCTGTCGCGCCCGGTCAGCGCCTGGGCGAGGGCGAGCGGCCGGGGCGGGCGCAGCAGGAACTGGTCGAAGCCCCGGGCCAGGATCTGCTCGGCGCGGCCGCGCTGGGACGGGTCGATCGCCACCACCATGCGGCCGCCGACGCGGCTGCGCAGCCGGACGATGTCCGCGGCGCCGGCGTGTTCGGCCAGGCCCCCGTCGATCACCAGGTGATCGACGGTGCGGGACGGCGCATCGAGCGAAGCCGCGTTGTGGGCGATCGACAGGCCCAGGCCGCGCAGGCGCGCCGCCATCCCCTCCCGCAGGACAGGGTTCGTCGCCAGGATCGCCGCCTGCCGGCCCCTGAGCATGGCGCTCAGCCGGTCCACCATCTCGTGGGCCTCGCCCCTGTGGGCCACGTCCGCGACGCCCAGCGTGGCTTCGAACCAGAAGGTGCTGCCCCGGCCGACCTCGCTGTCCAGGCCGATATTCCCGCCCATCAGGTCGACCAGGCGTCTGGAGATGGCGAGGCCGAGGCCCGTGCCGCCATAGCGCCGGGCCGTCGAGGCGTCGACCTGGGTGAATTCCTGGAACAGGGCGTCCTGGCGGTCCTGCGGAATGCCGATGCCGGTGTCGGTGACGTTGAAGCGCAGTTTCGGACGGTCGTTCTCGCTGCCGGCCAGCAGGATTTCGATGGTGACGCCGCCGGTCTCGGTGAACTTGATGGCGTTGCCGGCGAAGTTCAGCAGCACCTGGCGGATACGCGTGGGGTCGCCGTAGAAGCGCTTGGGCAGATCCGGGTCGTAGATCACGGCGATTTCCGTGCCGCGTTCGAAGGCGCGCGCCGAAAGCAGGTCTGCCACACCATCGGCCAGGTCTTCCAGGTCGAAGGCGACCTCCTCCAGCTCCAGCCGCCCGGCCTCCAGCTTCGAGAAGTCGAGGATGTCGTTGATGATCGTCAGCAGCGCCTCGCCCGACTTGTGAACGGTCTCGGCGTACTGGTGCTGTTCGCCGCTCAGCCCGGTCTCCAGCAACAGGTTGGTCATGCCCAGCACGCCGTTCATGGGCGTGCGTATCTCGTGACTCATCATGGCGAGGAAGCGGGACTTGGCGACATTGGCGTCCTCGGCCCGCTCCTTGGCCTCGCGCAGGGCCTCTTCATTGTCCTTCTGCGCGGTTATGTCGGTATGCACGCTCACCCGGCCGCCCTCGTCGGTGCGGAACTCGCCGACCAGGATCCAGCGCCCGTCCACCAGCTCCTGCTCGAAGGGGCCGCCGGGCTCGCGATGGCGCGCCACCCGCCAGGCGACCCATGCTTCCGGGTCGGTGGTGGCGTCGACGATGTGGCGGCTGGCGGTGCGCCGCATGATGTCCTCGAAGCGCTGGCCGGTTTCGATGCCCGCCTGACCGGCGCTGCTGTAGAGCTCGCGGTACCTGGTGTTGAACAGGATCAGACGGTCGTTCTCGTCGTAGAGGGCGAACCCGTCGTTCATCGCCTCGATCGCTTCCAGCAGCTGCGTTCGGGCGGCGTTGGCGCGCGCCTCGGCGGCCGAGACCTGGCGGTAGAGTCGGGTGGTGCGGCGGATTTCCCGGATCAGCAGCAGCACCAGCAGCGCCGCCGCCGCCATGGTGGCGACCGCCGAGATCAGCAGTTCCAGATAGATCGGCCGCAACCGGTCGGCGCGCGACTGTGTGACCGTCAGCTCCGAGGAATTGGAGAGTTGCTGCAGCGCGTTGAACAGCGGCAGCAGGTCGTTGCGCAGCTGGTTGTAGGCTCGGTAGTCGCCGGCTTCCAGATTGTGCAGCCGGGCGTCATTGGCGCGCAGACGATCCTGGATGCCGCTCGCCAGGTCGCCGGCGCCGAGCGCGTCGTCCCGGTCCGAGCGCATGGCCTGGAGAAACACGGGCAGGCGCTGTTTCAGGTAGCTGTAGCGCTGCTGGAATTCGGCCTGGCTCATGCCCGAGGTGCCGAGCACGTAGGTATCGAGCGCGGCGAGGAACAGCGACAGTTCCGTGCGGGTGTGCGAAGCGCCCCAGACGATGCTGTCATAGCGGCTGGAACTGGCGTTGTATTCCTTGCGCAGCGTCAGCACCGAGAAGACCGTGGTGGAGAGGAGAACCATGACGGTCGCGAGCAGGACCGCCAGCGTTCTGTTCACGCCTGTCCGCTTGACGTCCCGGGCGCCCGGAGCGGCGGCCGCGCGATCCGATTCTGGGCCTTGAAGCTGCATTGTCAGCGACATTCTATCATGCGACAACTTCGGGCAATGACCGAAAATTGGCGGTCGCGGGGAACGGTGAACCGGACGGCGGCAGAAGCCGGACGCCGACGCGGCCTTCAGCGCTTTGGGGGACGACAGGCCGATGAGCCGCACGGCGAAGTCTCAGATTCTGCTCGTCGAGGACACGCCGACGCTGGCGCGGAGCTACATCCAGTTCCTGCGCGACGAACCCTATGACATCCGCCACGTCGAAACCGGCGCCGAAGCCCTGGCCGAACTGGAGAAAGGGCGGCCCGACGCGATCCTGCTGGACCTCCGGCTGCCGGACATGGACGGCATGGAGATCCTGCGCCATATCGGTTCGCTGGACGAGGGGATCGGCGTCATCGTGATCACCGCCCACGGGTCGGTGCAGACGGCGGTGACGGCAATGCGGCTGGGCGCTGCCGACTTCATCGTGAAACCGTTCACCGCCGACCGGCTGAAGGTCACGCTGCGCAACGTCCTGGAAACGACCAAGCTCAAGGAGATCGTCGAGACCTACCGCACGGAGATCGACCGCGGCGGTTTCGAAGGCTTCGTCGGCAGCGCGCTGTGCATGCAGGCGGTCTACCGCATCATCGAGGCCGCGGCGTCGTCGAAGGCCACCGTCTTCATCACCGGCGAAAGCGGCACCGGCAAGGAGGTCTGCGCCGAGGCGATCAAGAACCGCAGCCCGCGCCGCGACAAGCCCTTCATCGCCATCAACTGCGCCGCGATCCCCCACGACCTGATGGAGAGCGAGATCTTCGGTCATGTGAAGGGCGCCTTCACCGGGGCCCTGGGCGAGCGCGAGGGCGCGGCGGCGATGGCCGACGGGGGCACGCTGTTCCTGGACGAGATCTGCGAGATGGACCTGGACCTGCAGGCCAAGCTGCTGCGCTTCATCCAGACCGAGACCTACAGCAAGGTCGGCAGCTCGAAGGTCGAGAAGGTGGACGTGCGGGTGATCTGCGCCACCAACAAGGAACCGATGGCGGAGGTCAAGGCGGGCCGGTTCCGCGAGGATCTCTACTACCGGCTGCACGTGATCCCGATGCACCTGCCGCCGCTCAGGGAGCGCGACGACGACATTCTGCGGATCGCGGAGACGTTCCTGCGCCGCTACGCCGAACAGGAAGGCAAGAGCTTCCGCGCCTTCGGGCCGGCCGCCGCGGCGATTCTGATGGCGCATGAGTGGCCCGGCAATGTGCGCGAACTGCAGAACGCGGTGCACAACATCGTGGTCCTGAACGACGCCGAGACGGTGACGCCGGAGATGCTGCCGGCCAACCTGCAGAAGGTGGAGGCGCTGGCCCCGCCCCCGGCGGCTGCGGCGTCCGCAGCGGAGCCCGAGGCGGGACCGCCGCGTCCGGAGCGCCGCGCCGATGTGCAGTCGCTGTCCGAGGAGATCCGGCCGCTGGCCGCGGTCGAACGCGACTACATCGAGAACGCGATCGAACGCTGCGGCGGCAATATCCGCACCGCCGCGGCGCTGCTCGGCATCGCGCCGCAGACGATCTACCGCAAGCGCGCCGCCTGGGAGGAAGAGGACGCCGCCACCGCGGCGGAGTAGGCGCCGCTCAGAACTTCCCGGCCTCATAGTCGCGGAAGGCCTGGATGATCTCCTCCTTCGTGTTCATCACGAAGGGACCGTAGCGGGCCACCGGCTCGCCGATCGGTTGCCCGGCAATGAGCAGGAACCTTGCTTCGCCGCCCCTGGCCCGGGCCTCGACCCGCGCGCCGTCCGTCAGCAGCGCCATCTGGCCTTCCGAGAGCGTGTGGCTCCCGAGGTCCAGCCCGCCGCCATAGACGTAGACGAAAGCGTTGTGGCCTTCGGGCACGGCCTCGTCGAAGCGCCCTTCGGCCGGCAGGGCGACATCGTAGTAGAGCGGTTTCGTGGCGATGCCGCTGACCGGTCCGGCGACGCCGCCGAGCTCTCCGGCGACGATGCGCACGCGTGCGCCGCCCGGGCGCTCGGCCTCCGGAATGTCGCCCGGCTCGATGTCCTGGTAGCGCGGCGCCGTCATCTTGTCGGCGGCCGGCAGGTTGACCCAGAGCTGGAAGCCCCACATCAGGCCGTCCTCCTGCTCCGGCATTTCCGAGTGCACGATGCCGCGGCCGGCGGTCATCCACTGCGCGCCGCCGCTCTGCAGCAGGCCGGAATTGCCCTGATTGTCGCGGTGGCGCATGCGGCCGGCCAGCATGTAGGTCACGGTCTCGAAGCCCCGATGGGGATGATCGGGAAAGCCGGCGATGTAGTCGCCGGCCTGGTCCGAGCGGAACTCGTCCAGCAGCAGGAAGGGATCGAAATGCTGCAGGCGGGGGCCGCCGAGGCTGCGCTTCAGCTTGACGCCTGCCCCGTCCTGCGCGTCGACGCCGGGGATCACGCCCAGCACGGTTCGGAAATCGGATTCGCTCATGGCAACGCTCCTGCTCTGTTGCCGGCGGAGATGTGCAGGCGGCCCGGCGCCATCAATCGCGGCAATGGGAAACGGACTGTTTCCGGCGTGCGGCGGCCTCAACTGGAGGCGTGGCGCTGCCGCTCCGTCTCTTCCTTGTATTCCGGCACCAGCTCCCTGAGCAGGGTCAGCGTACGGTCGGTGCGCCGCGCCCTGGCATGGCCGGCGAGTTCGTCCAGTGCCCGCGTCAGGATCTGCCGTTCGACAACCCGCGGGGACGCGAGCATGACCCCCTCGATGTCCGTCTGGTCCAGCTTCTCGGAACTGTGCAGCAGTTCCTCGTGCAGCTTCTCGCCGGGGCGCAGGCCGACATACTCGATCCGGATGTCGCGGTCCGGCGTCAGGCCGGCGAGGCGGATCATCATGCGGGCGAGGTCCTGGATGCGCACCGGCTCGCCCATATCGAGCACATGGATGCGGCCCGTGTCGTCCTGGCGGAGACGGCTGCCGGCGGCAGCGGCGAGCACCAGTTCGACCGCCTCCCTTATGGTCATGAAGTAGCGCGTGATGTCCGGATGGGTGACCGTCAGCGGTCCGCCCTGGGCGAGCTGGCGCTGGAACAGCGGCACCACGGAGCCGGTCGAGCCGAGCACGTTGCCGAAGCGGACGGTCACGAAGCGCGTGGCGCGGCCGGATTCGCGCGACTGGTCGATGTCCTGGGACTGGGCGTAGGCCTCGGCCAGGCGCTTGGTCGCGCCCATCACGTTGGCCGGGTTCACCGCCTTGTCGGAGGAGACCAGCACCATGACGTCCACGTCGTGGCGGATGCAGGCGTCGGCGACGCGCCGCGTGCCGATGACGTTGGTCAGAACCGCCTCGTCCGGGTTGTGCTCCATCAGCGGCACGTGCTTCAGCGCCGCGGCGTGGAAGACGATTTCCGGGTGGAAGTCGGCGAAGACATTGGCCACCCGCTCGGCGTCCCGGACGTCGGCCAGATACATGCGCCGCTCCAGCTCCGGGTAAGACTCTCCGGTTTCCTGTTCGATGGTGTAGAGCGCGAACTCGGAGAGTTCGAGCAGGGCCAGGCTGGCCGGGGCGAGGGCAGCGATCTGGCGCACCAGCTCGCTGCCGATGGAGCCGCCGGCGCCTGTCACCAGCACGCGCCGGCCGGAAATCAGGCCCCGCATGGCGTCACGGTCCAGCGCCTTCTGGGGCCGGCCGAGCAGATCGCTGACATCGATCTCGCGCACTGTGACCCGGTCGGTGACGCCGCTCTCCAGGGCGCTGAAATCGGGCACGCGGCTGATCGGGAGGGCCAGGTCCTGAGTGCGCTGCAGCAGATCGCGCAGCATGTCGGGCTCCAGCCGCCGGCGGGTGACGATCACGCGCTGCGGCCGACGTCCGCGGGCGCCGAGCGTCTCCACGACATCGCCCAGATCGGCCAGACTGCCGACCACCTTGCGTCCGCGGATGGTGCGGCCGATCTGGCCGCTGTCGTCGTCCAGGATGGCGACGGGGTCATAGGGCGCCGCGCCGCGGTCGATTTCGCGCAGGAACAGTTCCGCCCCCCGTCCGGCGCCGACAAGTATCACCGGGACGTGTCCCGGCAGCGGCCGCCGCCGTCCCGTGAGGGCGCCCACGCCGCCTTCCGCCGCCAGCCGAAGCAGCAGGCGCGGGCCGGCGAGCAGGGCGATCAGCACGAACAGGTTGATGAAGGGAACCGTCCGGGGCACGTCCTCCAGCCGGTTGTAGGCGAACAGCAGCGGGAAGAAGATCAGCACCACCAGAACGGCGGCGCGCAGGATCGCCGAGAGGTCGCGCATGGACACATAGCGCCAGACCCCGCGGTGCAGCCCGGACAGGAAGAAGACCCCGGCGGCGATGGGAACCAGCATGGCGCTGGCCTCAAGCCAGAAGCCGGAGGTCTTCTCGTAGCCGACCAGGCCGTAGCGCAGCATGAGCGCCGCGATGAACGCCACCGGCGCCATCGCCACGTCGTAGAGCAGCGCGCCGAAGGTCTTCAGTTTCGAACTGTGTTTCGCCAAGGACGGGCCCCGCCGGACAGGGAATTGTCGCCGAGAACCGGCATTAGCATGACGCGGCGTGTCCGAACAGGGGCCCGTGGAGCGCGCGGGTCAGTCCTTGGCGGCGGGCTGGCGCATCTCGTCGACGGCCTCGATCATCCGGGTGTTGATGATGTCGAAGACCTCGGTCTGGGAGCGGGCGACGATATCCTGCAGCTCGCGCAGGTCGGCGGTGGCCTTTTCCATCGCGCCGCGGGCGGTGGTCAGCTGCGCCTCGAAATCGGGACCCTTGCCGCCCTCGGCCAGATTGCGGATCGCCGACTGGGCTTCGGCCGCCGAGGTCTGGGCGATCTCCGCCTGACGCTCGATCAGCGCGCGGAAGCCGTCGACCGCAACCTGGTTGGCGCGGGTCAGGGCCTCGAAGTTGCGGCGCTGCATCTCGGTGAAGGCGTTGAGGTCCATCGCCGGCCACTTGAATCCGGACAGGGTCTTCGTGAGATCGGCGAAGGGATTGGCGGGAACGGGCATCGGGGGACTCTCCGGTCTGGGGGTTGCGGCGCGGCTAGGCGCACGGCGCGGCAGATGATGCTGCAATGCAGCGCGAACCGCTTATGGTCAACGCCTGCCGTTGCGTCAATCTCTTTCTCGCGATTGCAAAAGAAAGGGCCCGCCGGTTGCCCGGCGGACCCTTTCGAAGGCGGTCGTGAGGCGGTTCAGTTCAGCTTGAACTGGCCCTTCGCCTCCTCGATGCCGTCCAGCATGCGCTTGTGCAGGACGTCGAAGATCTCGTTCTGCGACTTGGAGACCATCTCGGAGAGCTCGCGCACATTGGCGGAGGCCTTCTCCATCGCGGCCTTGGCCTGCGTGGTCTGCTCGTCGACGTCCACCTTGGTCTTGCCTTCGGCCGCGCTCTTGATGGCGGTCTGGGCTTCCTCGACGGACTCCTGGGCGATCTGCACCTGGCGCTCGAAGACCGCGCGGACGCTGTCCATGGCGAGCTGGTTGGCGGTGGTCATCGCCTCGAAGTTCTTCTGCTGCATGGTCATGAACGCGTCGACGTCGAACATCGGGGCCTTCATGTCCTTCATCATCTTGCCGAAATCGGCAAAGGGGTTGGCGGTCTTGGTCATCGGTCTGTCCTCCGGACGGGCTGGAATATGTGGTTGCCGGTTATGCTGCACTGCAACGTGACCGGATAATGGGCATTGCCCGCCCCTGCGTCAACCAGTTTTTTTGTGCAGTGCACAATAATCCCTTCGCGGCCCATCCACACGATGGAAAAGGCCGGCCCGCGATGCGGGCCGGCCTGCCGCCTGCCGCCGTCGCCGGCGGCCCCGGGAGGGCGGTCCCGGGTCAGAAACTGCGCGAGACCGAGAAGATCACCGTGGCCCCGCAGCCGTCGCCGCAGGAGGATTCGTCGGTGTCGACATAGTCGAGCGCGAAGTCGAAGCCCCAGTAGGAGCGCGACAGCCCGAGCGACCAGGTCAGGTAGTCGGGCACGCCGAAGGTCGCCTCGTCGTCGATGAACTGGTAGCCGACGGTGCCGCCCAGTTCGAACTCATAGGGCAGGGGCACGGCGACGCCGCCTTCGATGAACAGGGCGTCGCCGGAATTGCCGAAGTTCTCCGGCGAGTAGTTGAAGCCCAGCGAGGTGGAGAAGCGCTCGAAATCGTAGCCCAGGCCCAGCGCGGCCTCGACGAAGTCGAAGTCGTTCCTGGCGCTGGCGCCCGGATACCAGTAGTAGATCAGACCCAGATCGTAGGAAAAGTTGTCAATCGAACCGGCGTAACCGCCATAGAAGTCCATCTCGATATGGGCGTTGCCGAAATTCACGTTCGACGCCCAGGTGCCCAGATAGAAGCCGTTGTCGTGGGACCAGTCGAACCCGCCCTGGATGGCCGGTTCGTTGTCGGTCTGCGTGATGCCGCGGAACCGGTAGTCCGTGACGATTCCGACATTGGCCGAGAACTCGCCCGGGATCATGGCCTCCTCTTCGGCATGGACCGGACCCGAAAACGCGAAAGCAGCCATGGCCACAGCCGTGGCTGCCGCGAGTGCCTTGAAGTTCATGTGCTTGAACACTCCCAATTCCCAAAGGGACGCCGCCCCCTTGCGGCGTTGGCGCTTGACCTAGCAAGGCCGAGGCCACTTCCGTGCGCTGCAACATTCTTTCTAACTATCTAAAAAATAAGGATAAAAATATGAACAAGAATCAGGCATGTCATCGATTGGCAGCAATTCGGCCATATATCTGCAGAAGGATTGTGCAGTGCCGAAAAAGCAGGCAATCACCGGGCGGGGAAGGGCTTCGCCGCAGCGGTGCCCGATCCGTCCTGCGGCGGCGGCCGGCCGCGCGTGCAGGGCGAAATCCGGCGGTCCAGCCCGCGCCCCGCGCGTGGCCACGAATCTTTCAGGAATTCCGGCTACATGATAGTGTCGACAAGTAATTGAACCCGGTTGAGTTCGCCCATCCCATCTGCACAAGCGAGGCGGTCGGTCGACCATGGCTCTGACGGCGCTGGACAAGGAAGCCGATATCCGGCACCTGCAGCGGACAGTGTCTGCGATGCGGGAGACGCTGGAGCAGAAGGACGTCGAGATCCGCCGCCGCGTCCAGAAGGCGGAGGCCGACGCCGCCGGCGAGATCCGCACGCTGAAGGACACCGCCCAGGCGCTGAGGGACGAGCTGGAGGAGGAGCGCCGGCGGGGCGCCGTGCTTGCGCAGCGGGAGCGCCAGGCGGCAGCCTCCGAGATCGGCACGCTCAAGGACACCGCCCAGGCGCTGCGGGATACGCTGGAGGACCAGCGCACGGAGACCCAGCGCCTGGTGCAGGCGGAGAAGCAGGCCGCGGCGGCCGAGATCCAGCAACTCAAGGACACCTCGCAGGCGCTGCGCGACACGCTGGAGGACCAGCGCGCCGAAGCCCAGCGCATGGTGCAGGCGGAAAAGCAGGCCGCCGCCGCGGAGATCGGCCAGCTGAAGGACACCGCGCAGGCGCTGCGCGACACGCTGGAGGATCAGCGCGCCGAAGCCCAGCGTATGGTGCAGGCGGAAAAGCAGGCCGCGGCGGCCGAGATCGGCCAGCTCAAGGAGACCGCCCAGGCTCTGCGCGATACGCTGGAGGATCAGCGCGTGGAGACGCGCCGGCTGGTCCAGGCCGAGAAACAGGCGGCTGCGGCGGAGATCGCGCAGCTCAAGGAGACGGTGCAGAACCTGCGCGACGAGATGGACGAGATCCGCCGCCGGGGCCAGGCCGAGACGCAGCGGGCGAAGGCGCTCGGCGCCGCCGAGGCCGGCCAGCTCAGACAGACCATCCAGTCGCTGCGCGACGAGATGGACGCCATTCGCGGCGAACACCGCGAGGAACGCCAGGCCATGGAGCGGGCGCAGAGGGACGAACTGAAGCAACTCAGGACGACCATCCAGCGCCTCCGCGACCGCCTGGAGGAGATCGAGAATGTATGAGAACCCGCGCGGCACGCGAAAGAACCAGAACCTTTCGCAATCCGAGCACATCAAGCAGCTGCAGATGCTGCTCGACGTTTCCCGCCAGGTCGCCGCGCTGGACACGCTGGACGCCGTGCTCGACACGCTGGTCAGCGTCGCGGTCGCCGAGACCAAGGCCGAGCGCGGCACCCTGTTCCTGCACGATGCGATGACGGGCGAACTGTTCTCCCGCGTCGCCCAGGGCCTCAAGCGTCACGAGATCCGCATTCTGGACAATGTCGGCATCGCCGGTCACACCTTCCAGTCGGGCGAAGGCCAGATCATTCACGACGCCTACAATGACGAACGCTTCAACCGCGACGTCGACGCCGAGACCGGCTTCACCACCAAGTCGATCCTCGCCGCGCCCGTGCGCAACGCCAAGGGTGAGGTGATCGGCGTCGCCCAGGTGCTGAACAAGAAGGAAGGCCAGTTCACGGAGATGGACCTGACCGTGCTGGAGGGCATGACCACCCAGTGCGCCATCACCCTGCAGTCGATGCAGCTCGTCGAGCGCATGGAAACGACGCGCCAGCGCGAGATCGAGTTCCTCAACATCGTTTCCGACATGACCTCCGAACTCGAACTGACGCGCCTGCTGCAGCGGGTGATGTCGGAGGCGACGCGAATGCTGGACGCGGAACGCTCGACGCTGTTCATCAACGACGAGAAGACCAACGAGCTGTTCAGCCATGTGGGGGAGGGGCTGGATTCGGTCGAGATCCGGCTGCCGAACCATCTCGGCATCGCCGGCGCGGTGTTCACCTCCGGCGATACGGTGAATATCCCCTATGCCTATGCCGACCTGCGCTTCAATCCGGGCTTCGACAAGCAGACGGGCTTCTTCACCCGCTCGATCCTGTGCGTGCCCGTGGTCAACAAGGCCGGCAAGGTGATCGGCGTGACCCAGGCGCTGAACAAGAAGGGCGGGCCCTTCACCAGCGACGACGAGAGCCGGCTGAAGGCCTTCACCGCGCAGATCGCCATCGGCCTGGAGAACGCCAAGCTGTTCGGCGATGTCCAGGCGATGAAGAACTACAACGAGTCCATGCTGCAATCGATGTCGAACGGCGTGATCACCTTCGACGAGGATGGCGAGAACAAGACCTGCAACGCCGCCGGCGCGCGCATCATGCGTACCTCGGCCAAGGACATCCTGGGCAAGAAGCCCGAGGAGGTGTTCGGCGAGCAGAACCAGTGGCTGGTCGACAAGATCGCCCGCGTCGCCGAGACCGACGAGGGCGAAAGCATGCTCGACACCGAACTCAAGATCGGTGACGAGAAGGCGTCCGTGAACGTGACCGTTCTGCCCATGCAGTCGGGCGAGGGGGCCTCGCTCGGCACGCTGGTCATGATCGAGGATATCTCCGACGCCAAGCGCGCCAGGTCGACGCTGTCGCGCTACATGGATCCGGGCCTGGCCGACCAGATGCTGGCCGGCGGCAACCAGGACGACATCCTGGGCGGCAAGGACACCATCGCGACGGTGCTGTTCTCCGACGTGCGCAGCTTCACCACCATCACCGAGAAGCTGGGCGCCCAGGGCACCGTGGCGCTGCTCAACGACTATTTCGAACTGATGGTCGACTGCATCTCCGACCAGGGCGGCATGCTCGACAAGTTCATCGGCGACGCGATCATGGCGGCCTTCGGCATTCCGCTGCCCCATGAGGACGACGAGGACCGGGGGCTCCGCGCCGGCATCAACATGATCAAGACGCTGTGGGACTGGAACAGGCAGCGCGAGGCCCGGGGCGAGATGGCCGTCGACATGGGGCTGGGGCTCAACACCGATTCCATCGTCGCCGGCAATATCGGCTCCAAGAAGCGCATGGACTACACCATGATCGGCGACGGCGTGAACCTCGCCGCGCGGCTGGAGAGCGCGTGCAAGCAATACAACGCCCGCATCCTGCTGTCGGAATACACCGTCGCCAAGCTGAAGGGCGTCTACCGCCTGCGCGAAGTCGACAAGGTGGTGGTGAAGGGCAAGACCAAGCCGGTCGGCGTGTTCGAATGCCTCGACTACCACACCGACGAGACCTTCCCGAACCTGATGGACGTGCTCGGCAACTTCAATGAAGGCGTCAAGCAGTACCGCAAGCAGGAATGGGACCGCGCCACCGGCTATTTCAGGGAAGCGCTGAAGGCGAACGAGACCGACAAGCTCGGCAACATGTACATCGAGCGCTGCGAACTGATGAAGAAGGCGCCGCCCGGCGACGACTGGGACGGCGTCTGGATCATGACCGAGAAATAGCGCGCCGCCATCGTCATGCATCCGACAGCGTCCGAGGCCGCGGCCCCGCCGGCCGTCATGGGCATCGTCAACGTGACCCCCGACAGCTTTTCCGACGGCGGCCGCGCCGCGGCGCCGGCGGCGGCCATCGGGCTGGCCCGGCGGCACCTTGCCGACGGCGCGGCGTTCGTCGACATCGGCGCGGAATCGACCCGGCCCGGCGCCGCGGAGATCCCGCTGGAGGAGGAGTGGCGGCGCCTCGCGCCCGTGCTGGAAGTCCTGCTTGCCGAAGGGGCGCCGGTCTCCGTCGACACCCGCAAGGCGGAGATCATGCGCCGCGCCCTCGCGCTCGGCGCGCCGATGATCAACGACGTCAGCGCGCTCACCTTCGATGCGGCCGCGCTGGACGTGATCGCCGGCGCATCCTGCGAGGTGGTGCTGATGCACGCGAAGGGTCTGCCCGAGGACATGCAGGAGAACCCGACCTATGACGACGTCGCCGCCGAGGTGCTGAGCTATCTGGAGGCGCGCATCGCCGCCTGCGCGGCGGCGGGCATCGAGCGCCGCCGCATCGTCGCCGATCCCGGCATCGGTTTCGGCAAGACCTTCCGTCAGAACCTGGAGCTGATGGCGGCGCTGCCGCGCTTCCGCGAACTCGGCGTGCGGCTGCTGGTGGGCGCCAGCCGCAAGGGCTTCATCGGCTGGCTGACCGGCGTGAAGCAGGCCGACCGGCGTCTCGGCGGCTCGATCGGTGCAGCGCTGGCCGCCGCCGCCGGCGGGGCCGACATCCTGCGGGTTCACGACGTGGCCGAAACCGTCCAGGCGCTCGCCGTCTTCCACGCCGCGCGCAATGGACATCCGCCGCCGTCTGATCGATAAGGCGGGGCACCAGCGAGCGATCGGAGGGAACATGGGGCGGAAGTACTTCGGCACCGACGGCATCCGGGGCCGGGCCAATGACGAGCCGATGACGGCGGAGCGGGCGCTCTCGGTCGGGCTGGCGGCGGGCCGGGTCTTCATGCGCGGCAATCACCGCCACCGGGTGGTGATCGGCAAGGACACGCGCCTGTCCGGCTACATGCTGGAGCCCGCCCTGGCCGCCGGCTTCACCTCGGTCGGCATGGACGTGGTCATGGTCGGCCCCCTGCCGACACCGGCCATCGCCATTCTCACCCGCAGCCTGCGCGCCGATCTGGGCGTGATGATCTCGGCCTCCCACAATCCGTTCCATGACAACGGCATCAAGCTGTTCGGGCCGGACGGCTTCAAGCTATCCGACGAGACCGAGGCGGAGATCGAGGCGGGCATGGACAACGGCGTGCGCGGACGCCTGGCCAAGCCGCGGGACCTGGGCCGCGCCCAGCGGCTGGATGACGCCGGCGGGCGCTATATCGAGTTCGTGAAAAGCACCTTCCCGCGCGGCAAGCGCCTGAACGGGCTGAAGATCGTCATCGATTGCGCCAATGGCGCCGCCTACAAGGTCGCGCCGACCGCGCTCTGGGAGCTCGAGGCCGACGTCATCGCCATCGGCGACAAGCCCAACGGTTTCAACATCAACGATGGCTGCGGCTCGACCAACACCGCGATGCTGCGCGAGAAGGTGGTGAAGCTGGGGGCGGATGTCGGCATCGCGCTCGACGGCGACGCCGATCGCATGATCATGGTCGACGAGCGTGGCCGGGAGGTCGACGGCGACCGGCTGATGGCGCTGATCGCCAGCCGCTGGGCCGAGGAGGAGCGGTTGCGCGGCGGCGGCGTGGTCACCACCGTGATGTCGAACATGGGACTGGAACGCTATCTGAACGGCCTCGGCCTGCAGATGATCCGCACCAAGGTCGGCGACCGCTATGTCGTCGAACGCATGCGCGCCGACGGCTACAATGTCGGCGGCGAGCAGTCGGGCCACATCGTGCTGAGCGACTACGCCACCACCGGCGACGGCACCCTGGCGGCGCTGCAGGCGCTGGCGGTGATCGCCGAGGGCGGCAAGCCGGTCTCCGAGGCCGTGCGCCTGTTCGACCCGCTGCCGCAGATCCTGAAGAACGTGCGCTTCGGCAAGGGCGCGCCGCTGGAGCATCCGAAGGTCAAGCAGGCCATTGCCGATGGCGAGAAGCGCCTGGGCGCGACGGGGCGGCTGCTGATCCGCAAGTCGGGCACCGAGCCGCTGATCCGCGTCATGGGCGAGGGCGAGGACGAGGCGGTGATCCGCGAGATCGTCGACGACATCGCGGAGGCCGTCACCCGCGCCGCAGCGAGCGACGAATGACGGCGATGAAGGGACGCGTGCTGATCGCCGCCGGCTCGGATTCGGGCGGCGGCGCCGGCATCCAGGCCGACATCAAGACCGTGACCGCGCTGGGCGGCTACGCGGCGACGGCGATTACCGCGCTGACGGCGCAGGACACCCACACCGTTCACGCCATCCACGAGATTCCCGTCGACTTCATCGCCGAGCAGTTCCGGCTGACCGTCGCCGACATCGGCGTCGACGCGATCAAGACGGGCATGCTGCACAAGCGCGCGGTGATCGAGACGGTGGTCCGCTGCATCGACGATCACGGCAAGGGCGCACTGGTCGTGGTCGATCCGGTCATGGTCGCCAAGGGCGGCGCGCGCCTGCTCGATGCGGACACCACCGACGTGGTCATTGCCGAGCTTCTGCCCCGCGCCGACGTGCTGACGCCCAACCTGCCGGAGGCCGCGGTGCTGGCCGATATGCCCATCGAGGATCTCGACGCCATGAAGCGCGCCGCCGAGCGGCTGCTCGGCTTCGGGCCGAAGGCGGTGCTGCTGAAGGGCGGGCACCTGAAGGGCGCGCGGCTGACGGATCTGCTGGCTACCGCCGACGGCTTCGAAGTCTTCGAGGGCAGGCGCATCGACACGCCGCACACTCACGGCACCGGCTGCACCACCGCCTCGGCCATCGCCACAGGGCTGGCGCAGGGAATGCCGCTTCGGGCGGCGGTCGAGCGCGCCCGGGCCTATGTGCTGGAGGCGATCCGCACCGCGCCGGGCTATGGCTCCGGCCACGGCCCCCTCAATCACGCGCATACGGTGCGGGACTGACTCCTTCAATTGCGCCGTGCGGGTCTCCGCGCCGCGCGGGACTCAGGCCCCGCCGTCAATCCGCCAGGCTGGCCGCGATGGTGTTCATGGTCTCGCGGCGGCAGTTGATCTTGGTCGCGTGATAGGTCGCCGACGGGAGCTCGCCGAGCGCCTTCGCTATCTCGACCGCGCGGCCGATGACGGCGTCCGGGGCCGCGGCCTCGTCCAGATAGCCGGCGGCCACTGCGCCCGCCGCGTCATAGAGCCGGGCCTGGATCACCGCCGGGGTCATCTCTGCCTGCGCCAGCCGGTCGCGCGCCAGCGCCAGCCCGAACACGGGCAGTTCGAGGCCGATCGCCGTCTCGTTCAGGCCGTATCTGAAGTCGCCGCCCGCGCCCACGCGCGTGTCGCAGGCCAGCAGCATCAGCGCGCCGAGCGCGATGCCGTGTCCGCTCGCCGCGGCCACCAGCGGCTTCGGATAGCCGTAGAGGGTCTGGATCATCCGCCCGCCGCGCCGCACCAGGCGGTCCACCTCGTCGGGCGTCGCGCCCTGCATCGTCTTCAGATCGAAGCCGCCGCAGAAGACGCCCTTGCGTCCGGTGAGGACCACGGCCCGGGCGGTCTCCGCCGCCTTCGCCAGCGCCGGCTCCAGCGCGTCCAGCATCTCGTGGCCGATGGCGTTCGCCTTGCCGTCGTCCATTGTGATGACGGCGACGCCGTCGGTGATTTCGGTGTTCACGATCATTCCGGTTCTTCCTCTCCCCGTTCGGCCCGACCCTGATCTGCTGCCCGTTGGCGCGAAGGCAAGTCCGGCATAGTCTTGGCGCCACAGGCATCTTGGGGAGGACGCCATGACCGACGATTTCGGCCTCGACGTCGAGAATTTCCACAATCGGCGCAACGACCGGCGATGGAACCGGGTTTCCGTCGGCGACGTCATCGAACGCTATACCTGGAACGACCCGGACAAGCTGGCGATCGTCGCCGGGCCGGACGCCACGGTGAATCCGGAGAACGCGCGCGTCACCTATGCCCGCGCCAACGAACTGATAAACCGCATGGCCAACGGCCTTCTGGCGCTGGGGCTGGAGCCGGCAAGCCGGATCGCGATGCTCTGCGACAATTCGGTCGAGGGCTGGCTGTCGAAAATCGCCATCGCCAAGGCCGGGCTGGTCGCCGCGCCGGTCAACGCCATGATGGCGCCGGACGTGATCACCGATGCGCTGCAGCGGGTCGAGGCGCGCCACGCCATCGTCGACGCGCCGCTGTGGGAGAAGCTGGGCGGCGCGTTCACCGCGGCCGGCGCGGAGCCTGTCGTCATCATCGGCGGGGACAGGGACGGCGCGGTTCCGGATTACGACACGTTCGTCGACCGGCAGTCCGCCGGGGAACCCGACGTCACCATCCACGGCGACGACATCTGGGAAATCCTGTTCACTTCCGGCACGACCGCCGCGCCGAAGGCGGTGATGATTTCCCACACCTACACCTATCTGTGCGCCATGGACGGCGCGGTCGCGCTCAGCCGGGGCCTCGAGCACGAAAGCGACATGCGCCTGGGCGTGTTCACGCCGATGGTCTTCCACATCGGCGACCACATCTGCATTTTTCCGGCGCTCTTCTCGGGCGGTACGGCGGTGATCGGCCGGACCCCGGAAGGCCATCCGATGGCCAGTCTCTGTTCGACGGAGCGGGTGACGACGCTCTTCGGCGGCTCGCCGCAATTCGTCGAAAGCATGGTCGCCGCCGTCCACGAGACGCCGCGCGCCTACGACCTGTCGGCGATGAAGCTCATGTTCTACGGCTGGGCGGCGATGGCGCCGGGTTCGGTCAAGGCCTTCCGCGATCTCTGCGCGCCCGACGTGAAGATCTACCAGATGCTGGGCCAGACGGAGATCGTGCCCTGCCACCGCTTCCCCATCGACCGGAACCTGGATCTGTTTCACCGCACCTCGCCCGGCCGCAACCATGTCGGCAAGCCGGCGCCGATCATGGCGTCGACGGTGATGGACGAGGACGGCAACGATCTGCGCGGCAAGCCCTTCGAGGCGGGCGAGGCGGTCTATCGTTCGCCGGCCATGTTCTCGGGCTATTACCGCGACCCCGAGGCGACGGCCGAGGCCCTGCGGGGCGGCTGGTTCCACGGCGGCGACAGCTTCGCCTACGACGCCGAGCAGGAGCACCGCATCATGGTCGACCGCTACAAGGACATCGTGAAGTCCGGCGGCGAGAACGTCTCCTCGATCCGCGTCGAGGCGGTGCTGCAGCAGCATCCGGCGGTGGAACGCGCCGCCGTGATCGGCCTGCCGGACGACCGCTGGGGGGAGGCCGTCACGGCCTGCATCATCGCGGCGAAGGGAAAACAACTGGACGAGAAGGAACTCATCGCGTTCGCCCGGGAGCGTCTGGCCGGCTTCGAGACGCCGAAGCGCATCGTCGCCGTCGACGCGTTCCCCACCACCGTCGGCGGCAAGATCCTGAAGTACAAGCTGCGTCAGCAGTTGTCGTGATCGCCCGGCGCGGCGGGTTCTCTTCGGCATGAAGGCCCGCGCGGTCGGCAGGCCGCCGGGCCGTGCCCGTCAGGCGAATTTCGGCCGGATCTCGTCCATGATGCGGTCGATGATCACTTCGGCGTTCTCCGGCGTTTCGGGCACGATGTCGAAGCAGAACTCGGTCGCGCCGGCGTCCTCGTAGCGGCGCAGCGCGTCGAGGATATCCTGCGGCCGTCCCTGGGTCGGTAATTGCCCGTCCTGGGTCCGTTCCTCCTGGAAGACCAGGGGCACCTTGGGACAGATCGGCAGGTCGTCGATGGACCGCCCCTCCGCCTCCAGCGCCTTCGCCAGGTCGCCGCGCAGCTCCTTCACCTGGGCGTCGGTGACCCGGAACGGGTGCCAGACGTCGCCGTACTTCGCCACCCGCTTCAGCGCGCCCGGCGAGTGGCCGCCAATGTAGATCGGCGGATGCGGCTTCTGCACGGGCGTCGGGCCGACCACGCAGCCGGAAAAGCTGTAGAACTCGCTCTCGTGCGCCGCCGGCTCGCCCGTCCAGAGCTTGCGGCAGATGGCGAGGCCGTCATTGGCGCGCTTGCCGCGTTTGCGGAACGGATAGCCCAGCGCGTCGTACTCGTCCTCGAACCAGCCGACGCCGACGCCGAAGTTGGCCCGGCCCCGGCTGACCCGGTCCAGCTCCGCCACCTGGGCGGCGACCTCCAGCGGGTTGCGCATGGGCAGGATCAGCACGCTGGTGCCCAGGCGGACATTGCGCGTGCGGCCGGCCAGGTAGTTCAGCACGCTGAAGGGCTGATAGTAGTAACGCTTCCATGCCGGCGGCAGGCTGCCGTCGGGCGTGCCGGGATATTTCGACTTGTTCGGCGGCGCCATGACCAGATGGTCGCTGGCCCAGAGCGCGTCGAGTCCCGCCGCTTCCGCCTTGTCGGCGACACGGTCGAAGGTCTCCGGATTGGCGTCGTCGCCGCGGACCGGAAGCGAAATGCCGAACTTCATGGCCGCTCCTCCCTTGCTGGCCCTGTCGGGAAATTAGACCAGCGAAGGGGCGGGGTGTCCAATTACTTGGGCGCTGGCCCGCCGCGTTCGGCGAACAGCCGGCGCGTCTTCTCCAGGTCCTCGGGTGTGTCGACGCCCAGCGGGATCGTGTCGACGCGGGCAGCGTCGATGCGCATGCCATGCTCCAGCGCGCGCAACTGCTCCAGCTTCTCGCGCTTCTCCAGCGGGCTGGGCGGCAGCTTCACGAAGCGCTCCAGCGCTGCCCGGCGATAGGCGTAGAGGCCGATATGGTGCCAGTGCGGGCCCTCCCCGCCGGGTGCGCGCAGCCGGGTAAACCACAGCGCCCGTGCGGTTCGGGCGCCGTCGGCAAAGGCGGTGACGACCTTGACCGCATTGGGGTCGTCCAGCTCCGCCGGGTCGTGGATCTCGGCCACCAGCGTGCCGATGTCGACCGAGGGGTCCGCTTCCAGGGGCTTCAGCGCGGCGCGGATCGTCGCCGGGTCCAGGGCCGGCAGGTCGCCCTGCAGGTTGACCACCGAATCATGGCGGCCGTCCGGGTCCGCGCGGCACAGCGCCTCGAAGATGCGGTCGGAGCCCGATGGATGGCCCGGATCGGTCAGCACCGCCTCGCCGCCGGCATCGCGTACCGCTTCCACGATCTCCGCCTCGGCGGCGGCGACCAGGACGGGGCCGATGTCGGCCTCCATGCCGCGTTTCCAGACCTGCACGATCATCGGCAGGCCGGCAATCTCGGCGAGCGGCTTGCCCGGCAGGCGGCTGGAGGCCATGCGGGCGGGGATCAGGACCACGGGATTCATGAATGTTCTTCTGGACGGCTCTACCAAAGGGCGCGATGCGGCGTTAGACCGCATCATTCAGGGGCGGGGCCAGAGGCTATCACCTTGCGCGAGGTGGCGAGGGGGATTCCGCCAAGTCAGCCATGGCTAACCGGAAGGGACGCGGCAATGGACAGCATGCAGTTCAACAAGATCGCGGGCGCGGTATTGCTGACCGTCCTGATTGGATTCGTGATTACCGAGGTCTCGCACATCCTGGTCCATCCCGGCAGCCACGGTGAGGTTGCCTATCCGGTGCCCGAAATCGCCGAGGACGGCGCGGCCCCGGCCGAGGAAGAGGCGCCTTCGCTGGCCGTCCTGCTCGCCAATGCCGACGCCTCCGCCGGCGCCAGCGACTTCAACAAGTGCAAGGCGTGCCACACGATCGAGGAGGGCGGGCCGAACAAGGTCGGCCCGAACCTGTTCGGCGTGCTGCACAACGACATCGCCTCCCATGGCGGCTTCGCCTATTCGCCCGTCCTGTCCGACATGGAAGGCGAATGGACCTTCGAGAAGCTCGACGCCTTCATCGCCAACCCGCGCGGCTACGCCCAGGGCACCAAGATGGCCTTCGCCGGCATCAAGGACGCCGAGGACCGCGCCGACCTGCTGCTCTACATCCGCTCCTTCGGGGACGCCGACGCCGCGCTGCCCGAGCCCGAGGCGCCTGCCGCCACCGAAGGCGAGGCCGCCCCGGCGTCGGAGGATGGCGACGCCCGGCAGCCCGCCAATGACGGCGCCGCGCCTGCCGCGGATCAGCCGGCCGACAACGCCGCGGAGCAGACCGAGAACGGCGAGGCCGCGACCAGCGAATAGGTCGGGACGCCGGACAGCGCGATGACCGGCGACCTCCAGACCTTCGCGGACTTCGCGGGCGAACTGGCCGATCGCGCCGGCGATTTCATCCGGCCGCTCTTCCGCCAGCCCATCGAGATCGTCTCCAAGGCGGACGAGAGCCCGGTCACCGAGGCTGACCGCGGCGCGGAGCGCGTCATGCGCGGCCTGATCGGCGAGCGTTTTCCCGACCACGGCATCGTCGGCGAGGAGTTCGGCGCCGAGAACCCCGATGCAAAGTGGGTCTGGCACCTGGACCCGATCGACGGCACCAAGTCATTCATCACCGGTTCGGCGCAGTTCGTCACCCTGATCGGGCTCACCCGCTATGGAAAGCCGGTGGTCGGCGTCATCAACCAGCCCGTCAACGGCGAGCGCTGGCTGGGCGTTTCCGGCCGCCCGACCGTATTCAACGGCCGTGCGGTGACCACCCGCGCCTGCGCCGATCTGGGCGCGGCGGCGCTCTATACCTGGGGCGCGGAGTGCCTGGAAGGCGAGAACGGCCCCGCGCTGAGGCGGCTGACGGAGAGCGTCGGCCTGCGGCGTTTCAGCGCCGACGGCTACGCCTACGGGCTGCTGGCCATGGGTTTCGTCGACATTGTCGTCGACGATGACCTGAAGCCGCACGATTATCTGGCTCTCGCCCCGGTCGTGGAAGGCGCGGGCGGACGCATCTCCGACTGGGACGGCCGCGCGATCGAATTCGGCGTCGGCGCCCGTACGCTGGCTTGCGGCGACGCGGCGATCCACGCCCGGGCGCTGGAACTGCTCCGCGGCTGACCCCGGGCGGGGTTGCCGTACTTCCGTCCGCCGCCCAACTCTGGTCATAATGCGCCGGCAAGGGGCGCACACATAACAACAGGGCGAGGTGACATGGTGCGGCGAGGCTTCCTGGGGGCGCTACTGGCGACGCTGTTCGCCGTTCCGGCGACGGCAGGCGCCCAAGACGACATCGTCAGGTCTCATGCCCTGTCCCTGATCGGAGAGCCGCAATACGAGCGGGGCTTCGATCACCTGGATTTCGTCAATCCGGACGCGCCGAAGGGCGGCACGCTGCGCATGTCGGCGTTCGGCGGCTTCGATTCCCTCAACCCCTATATCCCCAAGGGCAATCCGGCGGGCGCGGCCAGCCTGGCCGTGGAGACCCTGATGGATCAGCATCTGGGGGAACCGTCCACAGAATACGGCCTGATCGCGGAATCGGTGGAGCACCCGAAGGACCACAGCTGGGTGATATTCAATCTGAGGCCCGAGGCGCGCTTCCACGACGGCAGCCCGGTCACTGCCGAGGATGTCGCCTTCAGCTTCGAGGTGCTGCGCGACAAGGGCCAGCCCTTCTACCGCTATTACTACCGCAACGTTACCGAGGCGAAGGTGCTGGATACGCACCGCATCCGTTTCGACTTCTCCGAAACGGGTAATCGCGAGCTGCCGCAGATCATGGGCCAGCTGCCCGTCATGTCGAAGGCCTACTGGGCCGACCGTGAATTCGGCGCCACCACCCTCGAGGCGCCGATGGGCTCCGGCCCCTACCGGGTTTCGGCCGTCGAGCCGAACCGGCGCGTGGTGCTGGAGCGGGTCGAGGACTACTGGGGCCGGGATCTCGGCATCAACCGCGGACGCTACAACTATGACCGGGTGCAGTACGAGTATTTCGCCGACCGCACCGCGGTGCTGGAGGCGTTCAAGGGCTATGTCTACGACTACCGCACCGAGAACAGCTCCAAGGACTGGGCGACCGCCTACGAGTTCCCGGCGGTCGAGCGCGGCGACGTGAAGGTGGAACTGGTGCCTCACAGCCGGCCCACCGGCATGCAGGGCTTCATCTACAATCTGCGCCGCCCGCTGTTCCAGGACCCGGCGCTGCGCGAGGCGCTGTCCTATGCCTTCGACTTCGAATGGGCCAACAAGAACCTGTTCTACGGCCAGTACGAACGCACCGAGAGCTTCTTCTCCAACACCGAACTCGCCTCGCAGGGATTGCCGTCGGAAGCCGAGCTGGAACTGCTCGAGCCATTGCGGGGCATGATACCCGAGGAAGTCTTCACCGAGCCCTATTCGCCGCCGTCGACCGCGGAGAACTCGCTCCGGGAGAACCTCGGCAAGGCGTTCCAGATTCTCCGCGAAGCCGGCTACAAGTTCGAGAACAAGACGCTGCTGACGCCCGAGGGCGAACCGGTCAGCTTCGAGATCCTGCTGGCCGACCCGCAGTTCGAGCGCATCGTGCTGCCCTTCATCGAGAATCTGAGGCGTCTGGGCGTTGACGCCAGCCTGCGCACCGTCGACGCCGCCCAGTACCAGAACCGGGTGCGCGACTTCGACTACGACATGGTCGTCGGCTCCTATCCGCAGTCGGAAAGCCCCGGCAACGAGCAGCGCGACTTCTTCGGCTCGGAGGCCGCCGAGCGGCCCGGCAGCCGCAACCTGGCCGGCATCCGGTCCGAGGCGGTCGACAGGCTGATCGACAACATCATCTTCGCCGAGAACCGGGAAGCGCTGGTGACCGCGACCCGGGCGCTCGACCGGGTGCTGCTGCATTCGCACATCGTCATTCCGCAATGGCACATCTCGGCGCTGCGCATCGCCTACTGGGACAAGTTCGGACGCCCGCCGGTCGACCCGGACTACGGCGTCGACGTGTTCGCCTGGTGGATCCTGCCCGAAAAGGCGGCCGAACTGGCCGAGACCTACAAGTGAGGTGGCCGAGGGCGGGACTGGCGGCCGTCGGCCTGCTGCTGGCGGCAGCTTCGGCGACGGCGGAGCCGCGGCACGGTATTTCCGTCTTCGGGGCTCTCGACTATCCGGCCGATTTCGAGCATTTCCGCTGGGCCGACCCCAACGCGCCCAGGGGCGGCACGCTGCGCCTGCGCGATCTCGGCACCTTCGACACACTGAATTTCTACATCCTGCGCGGCTCCAAGCCGGCCTCGATCCAGCAGCACGAGATCCGGCTGCACGACACGCTGATGACGCGTTCCTATGACGAGCCTGACGCGCACTACGCGCTGATCGCGAAGACCGCCGACGTCGCCGAGGACGGCCGTTCCGCGGTCTTCGCTCTGGATCAGCGCGCGCGCTTCCATGACGGCTCCGCGATCACGGCGGCCGACGTCGTCTTTTCCCTGAACGCGATCAAGGGGAAGGGCCACCCGGTGCTGCGCAATATCTTCGAGCACGCCGAGGCGCAGGCGCTGGATGCGCATACCGTCCGTGTCCGGCTGCTGGAAGGCGCGGCGCGCGACCTGCTGGTGCGCTTCGCCGGCAGCCTGCCGATCCTGTCGAAGGCCTATTACGAGACGGTCGAGTTCGACCGCACGACGCTCGATCCGCCACTGGCCTCCGGGCCCTACCGCATCACCGAGGTCGACCAGGGGACGTCGCTGACGCTTTCGCGTGTCGAGGACTACTGGGCCCGCGACCTGCCGGTGAACCGGGGACTGTGGAACTTCGACCGCATCCGCATCGACTGGTACGCCGACCGCACCTCCGCGCTTCTCGCCTTCTTCGCCGACGAGTACGATTTCCGCGAGGAATTCACCGCCAAGAGCTGGGCCACGGAGTACGACGACAAGCAGCCGGTGCAGGACGGCCGCATCGTCCGCCTGACGATCCCGGACGGACGGCCCTCGGGCATGCAGGGCTGGTTCTACAATACCCGGCGCGCGAAGTTCGCCGACCGCCGGGTGCGGGAGGCGCTCGATCTCGCCTTCGACTTCGAGTGGACCAACCGCAACATCTTCTTTGGTCTCTACGGGCGGACGGAATCGATCTTCGAGAATTCGAACCTGGCGCATGACGGCCCGCCTTCGGAGGCGGAGCTGGCCCTCCTGAGGCCCTTCGCGGCGGACCTGCCGCCCGAGGTGATGAAAAAGCCCTTCAAGGCGCCGACCACCGACGGAGAGGGCGGCATCCGCGCCAATCTGCGCCGCGCCCACGGCCTGCTGAAGGCGGCCGGCTGGGAGATCCGGGACGGCGCACTGCGCAACGCCGAAGGCGAGCCCTTCACCATCGAGTTTCTCAATTACCAGCCCAGCTTCGACAGGATCATCGGTCCCTATGTGCAGAACCTGGAGCGCCTCGGTATCCGCGCGAGCACGCGTCTTGTCGACCCGGCGCAATATGTCGAGCGGGTGAAATCCTACGACTTCGACGCGGTCACCGCCCGCTTCTCGCCGCCCGAGACGCCGGGCGGCGAGCTCTGGAGCTACTGGGGCAGCCGACAGGCGGAGATCGACGGCACCAACAACTACGCCGGCGTGCGTGATCCGGCTGTCGACCGGCTGATCGAGGCGGCGCTGAACGCCGGAGGCCGGGAGGAACTGCTGACCGCGCTGCATGCGCTGGACCGGGTGATCATGTGGAACCGCTACATCGTGCCCCAGTGGTACAAGGGCGAACACAACCTGGCTTTCTGGGACCGTTTCGGCCGGCCGGCGGCGGAGAAGCCGCCCTTCCACCGGGGCGTCGTCAACAGCTGGTGGTTCGACGCGGCGAAGGCCGCCGCGACGGGCGGCCGGAATGGCGGCTGAGATGCAGAAGCCGGGTTTGACGCCTCGGAAGTCCGCTACCTCTCCCCGGATGGGGGGAGGTCGGCGCGTAGCGCCGGGAGGGGCGCGACCGTCGCGATCGAGGGGCGGTTTCCACCCCTTCCCCGGCCGTCCCTCTTCCAGGGGGCGGGAGGCTGAGCGGGCCGGGAGGCGCATCGCATGATCGCCTATCTGGTGCGCCGCATCCTGCTGATCTTCCCGACCCTGTTCGCCATCATGCTGGTGAACTTCATCATCATCCAGTTCGCGCCGGGCGGGCCGATCGAGCAGATCATCGCGGAAATCCAGGGCACGGCCGTCGGCGCCGGCGCGCGGGTCACCGGCGGCAGCGGCACCGAGACATCGGGGGGATCCTCCCAGGCCGCGGGGCAGGGCGACAGCTCCTATCGCGGGGCGCAGGGGCTCGACCCGGAGTTCATCGCCGAACTGGAGAAGCAGTTCGGCTTCGACAAGCCGCTGCACGAACGCTTCATGATCATGCTGGGGAACTACGCCGTCTTCGACTTCGGCGAGAGCTATTTCAGGGACCGCACGGTCTATGACCTGGTGCTGGACAAGATGCCGGTCTCCATCTCGCTCGGTCTCTGGTCCTTCCTGCTGGCCTATTCCATCTCCATTCCGCTCGGCATCCGCAAGGCGGTCAAGGACGGCCAGCCCTTCGACGTCTGGACCTCGACGGTGGTCGTCATCGGCTACGCCATTCCGGCCTATCTGTTCGCCGTGCTGCTGATCGTGCTTTTCGCCGGCGGTTCCTACTGGCAGATCTTCCCGCTTCGCGGCCTGGTGTCGGAGGACTACGACGAACTCTCGACCATGGGGCAGATCGCCGACTATTTCTGGCACATCTGCCTGCCGGTCGCCGCGCTGACCATCGGGGCCTTCGCCAACCTGACCATGCTGACGAAGAACTCCTTCCTCGATCAGATCAACATGCAGTACGTCCAGACCGCCCGAGCCAAGGGACTGACCGAACGGCGCGTGCTCTACGGCCATGTCTTCCGCAACGCCATGCTGATCATCATCGCGGGCTTTCCCTCCGCTTTCATCGCCATGCTGTTCACCGGCACATTCCTGATCGAGGTGCTGTTCTCGCTGGACGGTCTCGGCCGGCTGGGCTTCGAGAGCGTCGTCAACCGCGACTATCCGGTGGTCTTCGGCACGCTCTATGCCTTCACCCTGCTGGGGCTGGTGATGACCATCATCCGCGACATCACCTACGCCTTCGTCGACCCGCGCATCGATTTCGAGCGCCGCGATGTCTGATACCGCCGATACCCTCCCCGAGACCTATTCGGGCACCGCGGTGCACCGCGTGCTGGGCCTGCGGGTCACGCCGATCAACCGCCGCCGGTGGGAAAATTTCCGCCGCAACCGGCGCGGCTACTGGTCGACGATCCTGTTCCTGGTGGTCTTCGTCCTGAGTCTGTTCGCCGAGGTCATCGCCAACGACCGGCCCCTTGTCGTTTCCTACGAGGGCGAGCTGAAGTTCCCGATCCTGTTCGTCTACACCGACGAGGAATTCGGCGGATTCCTGCCGACCGAGGCGAACTACAAGGAACCGTTCTTCCAGGAAGCGCTGGAGGCCGGCGGCGGTTGGGCCCTCTGGCCGCTGATCGAATACGACTACCGCACGCCGAAGGCCGAGGGCCCGTTCCCGCAGGCGCCATCGGCCGAGAACTGGCTGGGCACCGACGACCAGGGCCGCGACGTGATGGCCAGGGTGATCTACGGCTACCGTCTGTCGGTGCTGTTCGGGATCATGCTGACGATCCTTTCCACCATCATCGGGGTCGCCGCCGGCGCGGTGCAGGGCTATTACGGCGGCTGGCTGGACCTCGTCGCCCAGCGCTTCATCGAGATCTGGGAAGGCATGCCCTTCTTCTTCATCATCCTGATCTTCTCTGCGCTGTTCGTGCCCGGCTTCTGGACCCTGCTCGCGATCCTGCTGGTGTTCTCGTGGACGGCGCTGGTGGCGGTGGTGCGCGCGGAGTTCCTGCGCGCGCGGAACTTCGATTACGTCCGCGCGGCGCGGGCGCTCGGCGTCTCCAATGCGGTGATCATGTTCAAACACCTGCTGCCCAACGCCATGGTCGCCACCATCACCTTCATGCCCTTCATCCTGACCGGCGCCATCACCTCGCTTACCGCCCTGGACCTGCTGGGCCTCGGCCTGCCGCCCGGTTCGCCGTCGCTGGGCGAGCTGCTGGCCCAGGGCAAGGCCAACCTGCAGGCGCCCTGGCTCGGCATCACCGGCTTCCTGGTGATCTCCTTCATGCTGACGCTGGTGATGTTCATGGCCGAGGCCGTGCGCGACGCGTTCGATCCGAGGAAGACCTTCACATGAGCCGGCTGCTGCAGGTCGACGATCTCTCGGTCACGTTCGGCGCCGGGCCGACGGCGATCGAGGCGGTGCGCCACGTTTCATTCTCCATCGACAAGGGCGAGACCCTGGCGCTGGTCGGCGAATCAGGCTCCGGCAAATCGGTGACGGCGCTCTCGGTGATGCAGCTTCTGCCCTATCCCCAGGCCAGTCATCCGAACGGTTCCATCCGCCTGCAGGGGGAGGAACTGCTGAACGCGCCGGAGGCGCTGATGCGGACGATCCGCGGCCGGCGGGTCTCCATGATCTTCCAGGAACCGCTCTCGGCGCTGAACCCGTTGCACACCGTCGAGAAACAGATCGCCGAGGTGCTCACCATTCATCGCGGCGTTGCCCGACAGCAGGCGCGAGGCCGGGTAATCGAATTGCTCGATCTGGTCGGCATCCGCGATCCGGAAGGCCGCCTGGCCGACTACCCGCACCAGCTTTCGGGCGGACAGCGCCAGCGCGTGATGATCGCCATGGCGCTGGCCAACGAGCCCGACCTTCTGATCGCCGACGAGCCGACCACGGCGCTGGACGTCACCATCCAGGCGCAGATCCTGGAACTGCTGATCGACCTGCAGAAGAATCTCGGCATGGCGATCCTGTTCATCACCCACGATCTGGGCATCGTGCGCCGCATCGCCGACAAGGTCTGCGTCATGACCGACGGCGAGATCGTCGAGCACGGGCCCACCGCCCGGGTCTTCGACCACCCGGAACACGACTACACGAAGATGCTGCTTTCCGCCGAGCCGAAGGGCAAGCCGGTGCGGTCCGGCCCGACGCCCGAGACGGTGGTTGCTGCCGAGGCCCTGAAGGTCTGGTTCCCGATCCGGCGCGGCATCTTCCGGCGCACCGTCGGCCATGTGAAGGCGGTCGACGGCATCGACGTCTCGGTGCCCGCCGGCCGCACCGTCGGCGTCGTCGGCGAATCGGGCTCGGGCAAGACGACGCTCGGCCTGGCCCTGCTCCGCCTGATCCGCTCGGAGGGCCCCATCGCCTTCGAGGACGAGCGCATCGACGGCTATGGCTTCTCTCAGATGCGCCCGCTCAGACGGCGGATGCAGATCGTCTTTCAGGATCCCTTCGGTTCGCTCAGTCCGCGGCTTTCGGTCGGCCAGATCATCGAGGAAGGGCTGCTGATCCACGACATGGCCGGGCCGAAGGCGGAGCGCCGCGGCGCCGTCGCCGCGGCGCTGGAGGAGGTGGGGCTGGAAGGCCACATGCAGGACCGCTATCCGCACGAATTCTCCGGCGGCCAGCGTCAGCGCATCGCCATCGCCCGCGCCATCGCGCTGAAGCCGAAGTTCATCGTCCTGGACGAGCCGACCTCGGCGCTGGACATGTCGGTGCAGGCGCAGATCGTCGACCTGCTGCGCGATCTGCAGAACCGCCACGGCCTGGCCTACATGTTCATCTCGCACGACCTGAAGGTGGTCCGGGCCATGTCGGATCACGTGATGGTCATGAAGGACGGCAAGGTCGTGGAGGAAGGCGGCGTGGACCGGATATTCGACGATCCGCAGACCGACTACACGAAACAGCTCATCACCGCCGCGTTCGAGAACAGGTCGATGAAATGACGGTGCTGCTGTTCGCTTCGCACGCCGACCGGGACGACTGGTGGCGGGAAACCCTGCTGGCCGAAATGCCGGACCTCGATTTCCGCACCTGGCCCGAGACCGGCGATGTGGCCGAGATCGACTACGCGCTGGTCTGGAAGCCGGAGACCGGCCTGCTGGCCGGACTGCCCAACCTGCGCGCCATCTTCTCCCTGGGGGCGGGCGTGGATCACATCTTCGCCGATGCGCAACTGCCCGAGGGCGTGCCGATCTGCCGGGTGGTGAATCCCAACATGGCGCTGCGCATGCGCGAATGGGTGGTCATGCACGTGCTGATGCACCATCGCCGCCACCGCGAATACGACCGGCTGCAGAAGGCGCATGAATGGCGCGAACTGCCGCAGCCGCACGCCGGCGAGCGCAGGGTGGGCGTCATGGGCCTGGGGGAACTGGGCGGCGACGCCGCGAAACACCTGGGCCTTTTGGGCTTCGATGTCGCCGGGTGGTCCAGGACGCCGAAGGCCATCGACGGCGTCACCGGCTTCCACGGCGCCGACGGGCTGAAGGATTTCCTGGCGCGGACCGAGATCCTCGTCTGCCTGCTGCCGCTGACCCCGGCGACCGAGGGCATCGTCGATGCGGATCTCCTGTCCGGCCTGCCCCGGGGCGCGACCTTCATCAATGCCGGCCGCGGCGGCCACGTGGTCGAGGAAGACCTGCTGGCCGCTCTCGACAGCGGGCAGATCGCCGAGGCCACGCTGGACGTCTTCCGCACCGAGCCGCTGCCGCCCGAAAGCCGCTTCTGGGACCATCCCCGGGTCACGGTGACGCCGCACATCGCCGCCTTCTCCGATCCCCGCGCGCTGGTCGACCAGGTGATCGGGAACATCCGCCGCGACCGGGCCGGCGAGCCGTTGCTCAATACCGTGGACCCGAAGCGGGGCTACTGAGGCGGGCTGGCCGGCGCATCCGCCTCATGCACAATGACCGGTGTTATCCCCGACCGCGATCAATAGACTGGCCGCGACCACGGACAGGGGAGGCATTTCATGGCTTTGAGACTGGAAGGGCGCGCGGCGATCGTGACCGGCGCGGCGAGCGGCATCGGACAGGCGACGGCGGATCTCTTCGCCCGCGAGGGCGCAATGGTGCTGGCCGTTGACCGGCCGGGCACGGATCTCGCCGCCAGGCACGGCCATTCCTACGTCACTGCGATGGAGCAGGACATCGCCGAGCCGGATGCGGCCGAGAAGATCGTGGACGCCGCCGTGGGCAGGTTCGGCCGGCTCGACATCCTTTACAACAATGCGGGCGTCAGCCGGAACGCGCTGGGCGAGCACATGACCGACGGCGAGTGGGACATCACCATCTCGGTCAACCTCACCTCGGCCTTCAAGCTCGCCCGCGCGGCGATTCCGCACCTGAAGGACAGCCCTGCCGGCCGCATCATCTCGACGGCCTCGGTAATGGCGCGCATGACCGACTACGGGCTCACCGCCTACTGCGCCTCCAAGGCCGGGGTCGTGGGCATGACCCGGACCCTGGCGCTGGAGCTCGGCAAGTTCGGCATCACCGTGAACTGCATCGAGCCGGGCGCGATCCAGACCGGCATGACGGCGCAGAGCTTCGCCAACGAGGATATCGCGGCGATCTGGGCGAAGAAGGCTGCGCTCCGGCGGCTGGGCGATCCGCTCGACATCGCCCGCGCGGCGCTGTTCCTGGCGTCGGACGACGCCGGATTCGTCTCCGGCCACAGCCTGACCGTCGACGGCGGCCTGACGCTCAGGACGTGAGGCGGGGCGGCGGACATCCGGCCGCGGCCGAATGAGCGTGGCCGACGGTCAGCCGGCGCCGACGCAGACCATGACCCCGTTCGAGCGCGGGTGCCTGATCTTCACGCTGACCATGTCGACCATGCTCTATGCGATGACGGTGACCATCGCCAATGTCGCCCTGCCCAAGATGCAGGGCGCATTCGGCGCCACCACCGACCAGATCGCGTGGGTCGTGACCTTCAACCTGGTGGCCACCGCCGTGGTTACGCCGATGACCGGCTGGCTGATCGCCAGGCTGGGCCAGCGCCGCGTGATGCTGATCTCGGCGCTGGGTTTCACCGGCGCCACGCTGGCCTGCGGGATGGCCAACTCGCTGCCCGAGATCGTCTTCTACCGGGTGTTGCAGGGCATGTTCGGCGCGCCGATGGTGCCGGGCAGCCAGTCCATCGTGCTGCAGGCCTTCCCGCGGGAGAAACACGCCTCCACGATGGCGGTCTTCGGCGTCGGCGTCGTTCTCGGTCCCATCATCGCGCCGACGCTCGGCGGCTACCTGTCGGAGACCTATGGCTGGCGCTGGGTCTTCTTCATGGTCGTGCCCTGCGCCCTCGTCGCCATCGTCGGCATCCTGATGTTCGTGCGGGATCTCGACGTTCCGGGCAAGGCGCGCCTCGACTGGACAGGCTTTCTCGCCCTCAGCGTGGCGGTGGCTGCGACCCAGCTGATGCTGGACAGGGGCGAGCGGGCCGACTGGTTCGAAAGCCCGGAGATCATCATCGAGGCCTGCATCGCGGCCCTCGCCTTCTGGATCTTCGTCAGCCACAGCCTGACCTCGTCGAAGAAGACCTTCCTCGACTTCCAGATGCTGAAGGACCGCAATTTCGCTTTCGGGATGTTCTTCATCCTGATCTTCGGCATGCTCAACTTCACGCCGATGGTGCTGTTCCCGCCCATGCTGCAGCAGCTGCGCGACTTTCCGGAGGGCGCCATCGGCTGGCTGCTGGCGACCCGCGGTCTCGGCACGCTGGTCGGATTCATCGTCATGATCTGGGCCTCGCGGCTCGATCCGCGCTTCTGGATGACCGTCGGATTCGGTCTTCAGGGCGTCGCCGGGCTCTACATCGCCAGCTTCGACATCAACCTGACCAGCTGGGACGTCGCCTGGACCAGCGCCATGCAGGGCCTGGGCGTCGGGCTCTGCTGGGTGCCGGTCACCCAGGTCGCGTTCGCCACGCTGGGCCCCGAAAAGGCCGGCGAAGGCAGCTCGGTGTTTCACCTGATCCGCAATTTCGGCTCCAGCTTCTTCATCTCGGTCAGTGTCGCGGTGGTCATACGGACGTCGAAGTACAACTATTCGAACATGGCCGAGGAGATTTCGCCGATGAACGACGTGCTGCGCTTTCCATCCGTGATCGGCGGCTGGAACATCGACAGCGAAAGCGGCCTCGCCGCGATGGCCGGTGAGATCACGCGGCAGTCGCTGATGGTCGGCTACATCAACGCCTTCTATCTGTTCGCCATCATCTCGCTGGCGACGATACCGTTCTTCTGGATGGTCAAGTGGCAGGGGCACGCGAAATGACCGAGCGCCAGAAAGGACTGCTGATCATGGTCGCCGGCGTCATGGCGCTCAGCCCTGATGCGCTGCTCGTCAAGATGTCGGGGCTGCCGGCGCCAGCCGTGATCTTCTGGCGCGGCCTGTTCGTCGGACTGACCCTGAGCGTCGGGATGGCGCTCTGGTGGCGCGGGGAATTCCTCGCCCGCATGCGCGCCATCGGCCGGCCGGGCATTCTGGTGGCCGTGCTCTATGGCGTGACCAACAACTGTTTCGTCGCCGCCAACACCTATACGGCGGCGGCGAACGTGCTGGTGATCATTGCCACCACGCCGCTGATTTCCTCGATCTTCGGCCGGATATTCCTGCGCGAGCGGGTGGCGCCGCGGACCTGGGTCGCCTCCGTCGTCGCGCTGGGCGGCGTCGCCCTGGTCGCGGGGGAGCAGATTTCGCTGAACGCCGGGCTCGGCGAGTTCTTCGCCCTGATCTGCGTCATCGGCATCTCACTGGCCTTCGTGGTGATCCGCAAGTCACGGGCGGTGAACATGATACCGGCAATCACGCTCGGCATGTTCATGGCCGGCGCGCCCGCAGTCTTCTTCATTCAGGAGCCGGCAACAGGCCTCGCCTGGTTCGCCGTGCTGGCCGCCGGGCTGGTCTTCATTCCGCTGGCCGATGTCGCCATCAGTCTCGGCCCGCGTTACCTGCCGGCGGGCGAGGTCGGGCTGATTCTGTTGCTGGAGACGGTCTTCGGTTCGCTCTGGGTCTGGCTTGTCCTGAGCGAGGCGCCGACGCAACTGGGTTTCATCGGCGGGCTGATCATCCTCGCCACCCTGATTGTCCATACGCTGATCGGATTGAGACGCGAGCGCCGCCTTCCCGCCTGACGCCGTCGCTCAAGCGATCGTGCGCTCGCCGCGGCGCGGTCCCGAACCAATATGGTCCCGCAGGCAATCATGGAAGGGGATGCGCGGACCCTGCTTGTGTGACGTCACACCACGGGGAGGGATCCCGCAGGCAATCATGGAAGGGGATGCGCGGACCATGAGGATCAGCCGCAGACGGATGCTTCTCGGCGCGCTGGCCGCCGCCGTCCTGCCCGTTCCGGCGATCGGTCAGGCCGCGCCCGGTCCGACGCGCCGCGTCCCCTCGACCGGCGAGGCGGTGCCGGCGGTGGGCCTGGGCACCTGGATTACCTTCAATGTCGGCCGCGACCCGCGCCTGCTGGAACAGTGCGCCGCCGTCATGGCCGCCTTCTTCGACGAGGGCGGCGGCATGATCGATTCCTCGCCGATGTACGGCTCCTCCCAGAACACTGTCGGTCATGGCCTGGAGAAGCTCGGCTTTCCCGAGACGCTCTTCTCGGCCGAGAAGGTCTGGACCTCCTCGCCGGACGAGGGACCGGAGCAGATCGCCGAATCCCGCGCCGAGTGGCGGGTCGATGGCTTCGACGTCATGCAGGTGCATAACCTGCTGGCCTGGCAGGAGCACCTGGAGCGCCTGTTCGCCATGAAGGCGGAGGGGCGCATCCGCTACGTGGGGATCACCACCTCCCATGGCCGCCGCCACAACCTGCTGGAGCGGATCATGCGGGAGCGTCCGATCGATTTCGTGCAGCTCAGCTACAATGTCGCCGACACGGATCCCGAAGACCGCATCCTGCCGCTGGCGCGCGAGAAGGGGATCGGCGTCATCGTCAACCGGCCCTTCCGGCGCGGCGCGCTGATCCGCCGGCTGCAGGGCGCGCCGCTGCCGGCCGTCGCCCGGGACCTCGGCGCGGACGCCTGGCCGGAGGTGATCCTGAAGTACATTCTCTCCCATCCGGCTGTGACCGTGACGATCCCGGCGACCACCCGCGTCGACCATGTCCGGCAGAACAAGGCTGCGGCCAGGGGCGTCCTGCCCGACGAGCGTCAGCGGCGCGCGATCGTGCGGCATTTCCGGGATCTCTGATGGCGGACTGGTCCACCTACAGCCTGCGCGATTTCCTGATGTTCTCGGCCGAGGTCTACTGGCGGCTGTTCGAACTGGCGAACCGGGCGCTCTGGCCTCTGCCCGCGGTCACGCTGGCGCTCGGCCTTGCGGCGATCGTCCTGCTGCTGTGGCCGGGACCGCGCCGGCGCGCCCTTGTCCTGGCGGTGATGGCCGCCGCCTGGCTCTGGGTGGGGTGGCGGTTCGTCTGGCTGAGCTATGCCCCGATCAACTGGGCCATGGAGTATGTCGCGCCGCTCTTCGCGCTCCAGGGCCTGTTGCTCGCCGCCGCAGCGCTCAGGCCCTGGCGCAGGGAATACCGGGGCGGCGCCGTGCTCGGCCGCGGGCTGCTGGTCTACGCCGTGGCGCTGCATCCCCTGACGGCCGTCATCGCCGGGCGGCCGATCGCGGGCGCCGAGATCGTCGGCGTCGCGCCCGATCCGACGGCGATGGCGACTCTCGGCATCGTCGTTCTCGTCGCCCCGCTGCGCTGGGTAGTGCTGCTCGCGCCGCTGCCCCTGCTGTGGTGCGCCGGCAGTGCGCTCACGCTCCACGCGATGGACGGCGCCTGGCAGGCGGCGATACCGGCGCTGGCGGCGGTCACGGGCCTGGCCGCGCTGGTCCTCAGGCGGTGAGCGTCAGCGCCAGCACCATGGCCGAGGCGGCCACGACCCAGGCGCCGAGGATCCGCGTCGCCAGCCGGAGCCAGGGCCGGCGGAAGCGGATCAGCAGACAGCCCAGCCAGACCGGCGGGATGGCCGCGCCGACGGCGGTGGCCGCCAGCACGTCGAACCGGACCCCGGACTCGGGAACCGAATCCAGACCCACCGTCAGGCCGATCAGCACGCCGGCGATGGCGGCCAGGGCGGGCAGGGACGGGAGGCCGGCGGCTGCGCCCGCGCCGCACAGCATGGCCAGCGCCAGCAGGGCGATCAGCGGCTCCGGCGGCGGCAGGCCCGCCGCGCCGAGCCCCAGGCCCAGCACCAGCGCAAGCAGGTAGGCCGGCAGGGCGATCGCGGCGGCGCGCCACTTCATGACGCCCACCAGCAGCGCCAGCGCGATCAGCGCCAGCAGGTGCTGGGGCACGAAATAGGGATGCAGAAAGCCGCCATAGACGGCGTCGATCCCCTCGATCGTGCTGTGGGCGAGGGCGGGCGCAGGCAGAAGAACGGCGGCGAGGGCCGCCGCCGCGATCCGTTGGTCGCGCCAGCCCCGGCTCAAAGCGTGCCGGTCAGGAACCCGAGGCCCGCGAGGGCGATGACGCCGCCGCCGGCCCGCACCGCGATGCGGCCCTCGGGCCAGCGCGCCAGCAGGCCGAAGCCGATGCCCACCAGGTGCATCAGGCCGGTGCCGACGACGAAGCCGATGGAATAGGTCACGGCGCTGGTCGCCTCGGGCAGTTCGGTGCCATGGGCATGGCCGTGGAAGATCGCGAACAGCCCGACCACGATCCACGCCATCCAGAGCGGCGGCTTCGCGGCCAGGGCGATGAGAACGCCCAGGATCAGGGCCGAGGCGGCGATGCCGGTCTCGACCTGCGGCACCGGCACGCCGGCGATGCCGAGAATGCCGCCGAAGACCATGACGAGCGGAAAGACCACAGGGAGCTGCCAGATGGCCGGCTGGCCCAGGAACGCGCCCCAGAGCCCCACCGCGACCATCGCGGCGACATGATCCCAGCCGAGGATCGGATGCAGGAAGCCGCTCACCAGGCCGCCGCCAGCCCCGCCGCCTTCGTGGGCCAGGGCCGGCGCGGCCGCCAGCAGGCAGAGCGCGAAAGCGGTGGACAGGATGCGGATCATGGCGAGTTCCATCATGGTGTCGGCGGGGCCGGCGCAAAAGCTGCCCCGGTTTGCGAAAGTTGGCAAGCGAAAGCGCCTGGACGCCCAGATTTCCGCGTTCTCGGGACGTCACACACCATATCTAGCTTTTTCCTGTTGACGGTGAGTCTACGCTTCTCCCAATATGTAGTGGTCGGACTGACCCTCAGCACACCAGAGCTGGGGGCGGCCGCGGGGCAAATCAGGGAAATTCCGGGCCGAAGCGGGCACCAGAAGGGGGGAGTATCATGCGTATCGAGCGTCGATTCACGACCGAGGGCGCGTCGCCTTACGACGCCATCGAATTCCGGACGACGACCAGCGAAATCCGCAATCCGGATGGCTCGATCGTCTTCAGGCTCGATGAGCTCCAGGTGCCGCGGCAGTTCTCCCAGGTGGCCGCCGACATCCTGGCCCAGAAATACTTCCGCAGGGCCGGTGTACCCGCGAAGACCGTGCCGGTCGCCGAGGACGACGTACCGCTGTGGCTGCAGCGCCGCGCACCCGACGAGGATGGCATGGCGAAACTGTCGAAGAACCGCCGTTTCGGCGGGGAGACCGACGCGCGGCAGGTCTTCGACCGTCTCGCCGGCGCCTGGACCTACTGGGGCTGGAAGGGCGGCTATTTCGATGCCGAAGCCGACGCCCAGGCCTATTTCGACGAGATGCGCTACATGCTGGCCCGGCAGATGGCGGCGCCCAATTCGCCCCAGTGGTTCAATACCGGCCTGCACTGGGCCTATGGCATCGACGGCCCCGCCCAGGGCCATTACTACGTCGATTTCCAGACCGGTGAGCTCACCCAGTCCCGCAGCGCCTACGAACACCCGCAGCCCCACGCCTGCTTCATCCAGTCGATCTCCGACGATCTGGTGAACGAGGGCGGCATCATGGACCTCTGGGTCCGCGAAGCGCGCCTGTTCAAGTACGGCTCCGGCACCGGCACCAATTTCTCGTCTGTCCGCGCCGCCAACGAGCCCCTGTCGGGCGGCGGCAAGTCCTCGGGCCTGATGAGCTTCCTCAAGATCGGCGACCGCGCCGCCGGGGCCATCAAGTCCGGCGGCACGACCCGCCGCGCCGCCAAGATGGTTACCGTGGACCTCGATCATCCCGACATCGAGGAATACGTGATGTGGAAGGCGGTCGAGGAGCAGAAGGTGGCCGCGCTGGTCTCCGGCTCGACGCTCGCCAACAAGCACCTCAACCTGATCATCGCCGCGTGCTGGAACGACGCTTTCGCGCCCGACGACAAGCGCCGCCTGGATCCGAAGGAGAACGCGGCGCTGAAGTCCGAGATCATCGCCGCCCGCAAGGCCGTGATCCCGGAAAACTACATACAGCGCGTCATCCAGTTCGCCGGTCAGGGCTACCGCGAAATCGACTTCCCGGTCTACAACAAGGACTGGGACTCGGAGGCCTATCTGACGGTCTCCGGCCAGAACTCCAACAACTCCGTGCGCGTCCCCAACGCCTTCCTCAACGCGGTCCAGCAGAAGGGCGACTGGAAGCTGAAATACCGCACCGTGGACGAGGTCGCGCGCACGCTGCCGGCCGAGGAACTGTGGGAGAAGGTCTGCTACGCCGCGTGGGCCTCGGCCGATCCGGGCGTCCAGTACGACACCACGATCAACGAGTGGCACACCTGCCCCAATGACGGGCGGATCAACGCCTCCAATCCGTGCTCTGAGTACATGTTCCTCGACGACACGGCCTGCAATCTGGCGTCGCTCAACCTGATGCAGTTCCGCGACGCCGAGGGCCGGTTCGATATCGCCGCCTTCGAGCACGCCGTCCGTCTCTGGACCGTGACACTGGAAATCTCGGTGCTGATGGCGCAGTTCCCGTCGAAGGAGATCGCGGAGCTGAGCTACAAGTACCGCACCCTGGGCCTCGGCTACGCCAATATCGGCGGGCTGCTGATGTCCATGGGTCTGGCCTACGATTCCGACGAGGGCCGGGCGATCTGCGCCGCGATCACCGCGCTGATGACCGGCGAATCCTACGCCACATCCGCCGAGATGTCGGGCGAACTGGGCGCGTTCCCGGGCTTCGCCAACAATGCGGACGCGATGATGCGGGTGATCCGCAATCACCGCCGCGCCGCCTATGGCGAAACCGACGGCTACGAGGATCTGGCCATCGCGCCGGTGCCGCTGGAAGCGGCGGACTGCCCCGAACAGGATCTGGTCGAGGCGGCGCGCCGGGCCTGGGACCGGGCGCTTGATCTGGGCAGGATCAACGGCTTCCGCAATGCCCAGGCGACCGTGATCGCACCGACCGGCACGATCGGTCTGGTCATGGACTGCGACACCACCGGCATCGAGCCCGACTTCGCCACGGTGAAGTTCAAGAAGCTCGCAGGCGGCGGCTACTTCAAGATCATCAACCGCACCGTGCCGGCGGCCCTGGCGAAGCTGGGTTACAGCCAGTCGGAGTGCGAGGACATCATCAACTACGCCGTGGGCCACGGCACCCTGGACGGTTCGCCGGGCGTGAACTTCGAAAGCCTGATGCAGAAGGGCTTCAACGAGGCGGTGCTGGAGCGCATCGAGGAGGGGCTGCAGAGCGCCTTCGACATCCGCTTCGCGTTCAACAAGTACACCATCGGCGAAGATTTCTGCCTGCGCGTGCTGGGCTTCGAGCCTGAACAGCTCGATGACTTCAGCTTCGACGTGCTCTCGGCGCTGGGCTTCTCCAAGGCCGACATCGAGGCCGCCAACACCCATGTCTGCGGGGCGATGACACTGGAGGGCGCGCCGCATCTGAAGGACGAGCATCTGCCCGTCTTCGACTGCGCCAATCCCTGCGGCCGCATCGGCAAGCGCTACCTGTCCGCGGAAAGCCACATCCGGATGATGGCGGCGGCCCAGCCGTTCATCTCCGGGGCCATCTCCAAGACCATCAACATGCCGAACTCGGCGACGGTCGAGAACTGCAAGGAAGCCTACATGCTGTCCTGGCGGCTGGGCCTGAAGGCGAACGCCCTCTACCGCGATGGCTCCAAGCTCTCTCAGCCGCTGAGCGCGATCGCGCTCGAGGAGGACGGCGAGAGCCTGGAAGAAACCCTGGCGGATGCGCCGCTGGCGGAGAAGGCGCAGGTGGTGGCCGAGCGCATCGTCGAGAAGGTGCTGGTGCACGAACGCCGGCGTCTGCCCGGCCGGCGCAAGGGCTACACCCAGAAGGCGCTGGTCGGCGGCCACAAGGTCTACCTGCGCACCGGCGAGTACGACGACGGCGAGCTGGGTGAGATCTTCATCGACATGCACAAGGAAGGCGCCGCCTTCCGCAGCCTGATGAACAACTTCGCCATCGCCATCTCCATCGGCCTGCAGTACGGCGTGCCGCTGGAGGAGTTCGTCGAGGCCTTCACCTTCACGCGCTTCGAGCCCAATGGCATCGTTCAGGGCAATGAGGCGATCAAGAACGCTACCTCAATCCTGGACTACGTCTTCAGGGAGCTGGCGGTGAGCTACATGGGGCGCAACGATCTCGCCCATGTGGAGCCGAACGATCTGCGCGCCGATGCGCTGGGCCAGGGCGCCCACGAGGGCGAGCTGCCCGCGACCGCGGCGAAGGAGGTCCGGGCCACCGACGAGGCGTTGGAAGCGGTGATGAAAGTCGCCTCGACCGGTTATGTCCGCTCCAACCTCTACGTGCTCAATCCCGACAAGCGGAAACAGACGACGCAGGCGGTCGAGCAGACTGCCGAGGCGATGTGGGCCGCCGGCAGCGCCGCGGGCGGCGCGGCCGCGATGGCGACATCGACCTATACCGAGGTCGCCATCGGTTCCGGCGAATCGCCGGCGGTGGTGCGCGGCGGCGACGGGCGGGCGCAGCAGGCCGCGGTCGCGCGCATGAAAGGCTATGAGGGCGACAGCTGCGACGAGTGCGGCAACTTCACCCTGGTGCGCAACGGCACCTGCCTGAAATGCGACACCTGCGGCGCGACCACGGGCTGCTCCTGACCTTCGGGGACGGATGAACGGAATGCGGCGTCATCCTCACGGGTGGCGCCGTTTCCCTTTTTTGAGGGCCGGCGATGAACATATCCTTCCGCAGCGCCGTCGAGAACGACCTCGCCGCCATAGCCGCGCTGCTGGCCGATGACGGGCTGGGCAGGGCGCGGGAGACCCCGTCCGATCTCGAACCCTATCGCGCGGCGCTGAGGGCCATGCAGGCGCAGACCGGCAACGACTACATCCTCGCCGTCGACGAGGGCGGCGCGGTCATGGGCTGTCTTCAGTACACGCTGATCCCGGGGCTCTCACGGAGCGGCATGCTGCGCGCCCAGATCGAGGGCGTGCGCGTGGCGGGCGCGGCGCGCGGGCAGGGACTGGGCGAGCGGATGCTGCGTCACGCGATCGAGCGGGCGCGCGCGGACGGCGCGGCGCTGGCGCAACTCACGTCCGATTTGAGGCGCGCCGATGCCATCCGTTTCTACGAGCGGCTGGGCTTCGTCCATTCCCATGCCGGCATGAAGCTCGATCTCTGACGGATCCGGGGATTGCCCTAGAAGAAGGCCCAGGCGATGGCCAGCGCGATCACGGCGCCGGCGACGCCGCCGACAAGCATGGCGCGGACATGGCCCGACGTCTCACCCTGACGGGCCTCTTCGACATTCAGTTTTTCGGAGGTCATGGTCCACTCCTTTCTTCCTTGTCCCCGACAGATGGGAGTGCAGGCGCGGCCATCCAACCCTGGCGACCGGTAACTCACAGAAAGTAATGGTGTTTTTGAATGTCGGGCCGCCTCAGAGGGCGGAACGCAGCACCCGGTCGACGATCCGTTCCAGATGGCGCAGCGAGTTGCAGACCTCCACCTGGTGGCAGTTGGGCGCATAGCGCAGCATCTCCGAATCGCCGGTGCCCCACTGGTTGCGGCCTTCCGGATTGAGCCAGATGAGCCGCTTGGACCGGTCGTAGATCGTGCGCACCACCTCCGTCTTCGGATCGGAGTAATTGGAACGGGCATCGCCCAGGATGATCACCGTGGAGCGGTAGTCGACGTCGTCCAGCCCGATGTCGCGGAAATCCATCAGCGACCGGCCGTAGTCCGTCGGCATGTAGGCGAAATCCTCCAGCACGCTCGCCACCGCCTCCTCGATGGGCCGCGTCTCGAACAGCTTCGTGACCTCGCGCAGTTCGCCGGCGAAGGCGTAGGCGCGGACCTTGGGCAACACCTCCTGCAGCGAATAGAGGAACATCAGCAGGAAGCGCGCGACATTGGCGACCGAGCCGGAAACGTCGCAGAGCACATGCACGTCCGGGCGGTCGATCCTGGTCCGCCGCCATTGCGGCTCCACGATCATGCCGTCATAGCCGCGGTTCTTGCGCAGCGTGCGGCGGATGTCGAGCTGGCCGCGGTGGGACTTCTTCTTGCGCCGGGAATGCAGCACGACCAGCTTCCTGGCCATCTTGCGCACCAGGTTCTGCATGACCAGGTAGTCGCGCCGCTCCACATTGGTCAGGCGCATCTGTTCCAGCAGTTCCTCGCGCACGCGGCGGCTCTTGTTGGCGGCCTGCAGGGCGAGTTGCTGTTCGACGTAGTCGCGGATGCGTTCCATCATCCGTCCACGCAGCGCGTTCAGCCGCTGGCCCAGCGCCTCGGCCCGTCCGTCGCCGGCCAGTCCTGCGTCGCGCAGTTCGGAAAGATCGTCGTCCAGTTCCTGCAGCCCCATGCCCTCGGCGATGCGGCGGGTGAACTGGCCGATCTGGGTGAACAACACGATATCGCGTACGCCCGAGACCTCCGCCGACTGAGCCATGCGGGTCTCCAGGCCGGGGCGGTCGTTCTCCAGCAGCATGCGGGACAGTTCGGAGAGCTCGCCCGGTGCGGCACCCCCCGGGGTTTCCCCAGGCTGACCGCCCGCGCCACCGCCGCCGCCTTCACCCTCGCCGCCCTCGCCGCCGCCCTCGCCCGGCAGGCCGGACCCCGCGGAGTCCTCTGACGGCTCGTGGTCGTCGTCGTTCGCCGGCTGGCGCTCGGCCTCGTCGGTGTCGAATTCGTCGACCGCGAAGAACCGCTCGAAGCAGTCGTCGAAGCGCTCCTTCTCGAACTCGGACTTGGCCAGCGTGACGGCCAGCGTGTCCTTCAGCAGGTCGCGGTCGCCCCAGCCGACGATGTCGATGGCGCGGTGCGCCTCCAGCGTCTCGGCGGGCGAGATCGGCACATCGGCCTCGCGCAGCGCCTTCAGGAAATCGGCCAGCATCGGCGTGATCACGGATGTCTCCCCTGGTCGGTCCGCATCGGACGACGCCGACTGTTTATCGGAACGGTGGGCGGGGCGAAAGCGGCGCCCGGCGGGAGCCGCCATGCGCCGGTCAGATGCCGAACGCCACCTTGCGGTCGTTCTTCCGCTTCAGATTGCGGTAGCGCGCGATGGCCCAGAGCGGGAAATAGGCGCTGTAGCCGTAATAGCGGAGATAGAACACCCGCGGAAAACCGACGCCGGTATAGAGATCCTCGTCCCATTTTGCGCCGTCGCGCGGCGCCTGCATCAGATAGCCGATGCCGCGGGCGACTGCCGGGTGATCCACCTCGCCGGCCGCCATCAGGCCGAGCAGGGCCCAGGCGGTCTGGGACGGCGTGCTGCCGCGCGCGAAGCCGCGGCCGCCCGCCTCGTAACTCTCGCAGCCCTCGCCCCAGCCGCCGTCGTCGCGCTGCATGGACAGCAGGTAGTCGACGCCGCGGCGGACGAAATGGCGGCTCATGTCGTAGCCGCAGGCGTTGAACGCCGAAAGCGCCGACCAGGTGCCGTAGATGTAGTTGACGCCCCAGCGGCCGTACCAGCTGCCGTCCTTCTCCTGCTCGCGGCGCAGGAATTTCAGCCCGCGGGCGACGGGCGGGCTGCCGATGTCATGACCGATCTGCGCCAGCATGGAGACGCAGCGCGCGGTGACGTCGACGGTCGGCGGGTCGAGCAGCGCGCCGTGGTCGGCGAAGGGAATGGCGTTGAGGTACTGGCGGTCGTTCTCGGCGTCGAAGGCGCCCCAGCCGCCATTGGACGACTGCATGCCGATGACCCACTCCGCCGCCCGCCCGATGGCTCCCCGATAGCGTTCGGCGTCCATGCGGTGCAGCGCCATGACGACGACGGCCGTGTCGTCGACGTCCGGGTAGTGGTCGTTCCAGTATTCGAAGGCCCAGCCGCCGGGCTTCAGGTCCGGGCGTTTCCAGACCCAGTCGCCGACGACGTCGGTGATCTCCCGCTCCAGCAGCCAGTCGGCGGCCTGCAGCATCGGTCCGCTGTCCGGCGCCTCGCCGGCTTCCAGCAGCGCATGCATCCCCAGACACGTGTCCCAGATGGGCGACAGGCAGGGCTGGCAATAGGCCTCGAAACCGCGGTCGAGAATCAGCTTGTCCACCGCCGCGCGGGCGATCTTCCGGTCCGGGTCGTCCTTCGGGATGCCCAGAGCCTCGAACGCCATCACCGTGTTGGCCATGGCGGGGAAGATGCCGCCCAGCCCGTCCTCGCCGTTCAGCCGCGGCTTGATGAAGGCGAGCGCCTCCTGCAGCGCCTTTTCGCGCTTGTTCCTCGGGAACAGCGGCTCCGCACGCCGGACCAGCTTGTCCAGGCTGAGGAAGAAGCTGCCGACGGGTGATCCGGTCGGGTTGACGTTGTAGTCGCGGACGTCCTCGGGCGGGGTGCGGAACAACTCGCGGATGTCGACGCCGCGCGGGTTCGCCGCCAGCTTGCGTTTCGCCATCATGATCAGCAGCGGCGCGATCACCGTGCGCGACCAGTAGCTCACCTTCGACAGGTGGAACGGGAACCACTCGGGCAACAGCATGATCTCGATCGGCATGGCCGGCACGGCCCGCCACGGCACCTGGTCGAACAAGGCCAGCGCGATCCGCGTGAAGACATTGGCGCGCTCCGCCCCGCCGGCGGCCAGGATCGCCGTGCGCGCCCGGCGCATGTGCGGCGCATCCGGATCGTCGCCGATCAGCTTCAGGGCGTAATAGGCCTTCACCGTGCAGGAGAGATCCATCGCGCCGTCCTGGTAGAGCGGCCAGCCGTCGTGCTCGTCCGACTGGATACGGCGCAGATAGACGCCGATCTTCGCTTCCAGCGGATCGTCGATCTCGTCGAGATAATGATTGAGCATGACGTACTCGGCCGGGATCGTCGCGTCCGCTTCGAACTCGAAGATCCAGTGACCGTCGTCACGCTGCAGCTTCAGGTATTCCGACCGCGTATCCGCGATCAGATCCTCCAGCGCATCCAGGTCGACGCGCGGCCCGTTCTCCGCCTGTTTCAGAGCCGTGTCCGCCATGGGATGCTGCGTAGCAGCAAAGCCGGATTCAGGCAAGATTGCCGGGCGCATGACCGGCCGTCAGAACGTCCGCCGCGGCGCGGCCGGACTGGATCGCCCCTTCGATCGTCGCCGGCAGGCCGGTGGCGGTCCAGTCGCCGGCGAGAACGAGGTTGTCGTACCGGGTCCGGGGCCCCGGTCTGAGGCGTTCGTTGGCCGGCGTCTCGGCGAAGGTCGCCCGCTTCTCCTTCACCACCCGGCCGGGCGGCTCGGCCGCGCCGGAACGGCCCAGCGCCACCGCGACTTCCGGCCAGATCCGGCGCGCGATCTCCTCGGCCGGGGTGTCGGCGAAGGCGTCGGCGGCGCTGACCGTCACCGAGGCGATGTCGCCCTTGATGAACAGCCACTGCGCCAGGCTGCCGGTCAGACCGGTGATCGGCGGAATTCCGGGGTCCGGCGGCGCATCGAGGCGGAAATGCAGGTTCAGGATCATCCGGGCACCCGCCGGGACCGCCTGGCCGGGCAGCAGGTCCGAAGCGGCCCAGGACGGCACGGCGAGCACGACCGCATCCTTCGCGCCGATCTCCAGCCGGTCGTCGCCGGCGCTCAGGCCGACGACCCGGTTCCCGTCCGCTTCCATCCCGCGCACTCGGGTGCGGTAGCGGATCTCGACGCCCCGCCGCGTCAGTTCGGCGAGCGCCGGCTCCACCAGCGCCTCGGCCAGGTTGTTGCGGACGAAGACCGGCCGGGCGTGTTTTTCGCCCCTCGCGAAGGTACGGCGGTAGACTTCGGCCAGCAGCGCCGCCGCGCCTTCGTCGGGCGCGATGTTCAGCGCCGCGACCGTGAGCGGCTCCCAGAAGCGCCGCCAGAGCACGGTGTCGGTCTTCAGGCAATCGGCGACCGTCGCCTCCGGGCCGGCGGCGAGCAGATTCCGGCCGTCGAGCCAGTCGCCCAGGCGCGCGCCCTTCACGCTGCGCGAGCGCTTCAGGATCCACCACGGCAGGCGGCCGGCATTGGGCCTGAGCGTCCAGCGTTCGCCAGTGGCGACGTCGACGAAGGGGTAGCGGGCGGGCCTGGTCACCTCGACGCGATCCCGCGCGCCGATCTCGTCGAGATAGGCGAAGACGTGGGCGTTGGCCGACATCATCAGGTGGTTGCCGTTGTCGATCACCCGGTCGAGGAAGGGATCGTGATAGCTGCGGCAGCGCCCGCCGGCGCGGCTCGCGGTCTCGTGAATCGTGACCTGCCGTCCCGCCGCCGAGAGCGACAGCGCCGCCGCCAGACCGGCCAGGCCGGCGCCGACGACGTGGGCGCGGGCGGCGGTCATCCCAGCCAGGCGCGCAGCGCCCGGCCCGCCTTGGCGAATTTCGACAGGCGGACCGGCGCGGCCGGGTCGCCGAAGCCGCGCGTCTCGAGCCGTTCCAGATAGCCGCGATAGACCGATCCCATGATCAGCGCCGGTTTCAGCTTGCGCCTGTCATGGCGGGCCAGCAGTTCGTCGGCGTCGCGGAAGCGCTGTTTGGCTTCCCCGGCGATCGCTTCGCAGACGGGTTTCAGGCGCGGGTCGCGGACGATTTCCGACGGTTCTTCGGCGGTGATGCCCTGTTCGCGGATCATTTCGATGGGCAGGTAGAGCCGGCCCTCGGCGGCGTCCTCGCCGATGTCGCGGAGAATGTTGGTGAGCTGCAGCGCATCGCCCATGGCCAGCGCGAACTGTGTCGCGTCCGGCTCGCCGAAGATGCGCACCGACAGCAGGCCCACGGCGCCCGCGACGCGCCGGCAATAGAGATGCAGGCCGTCATGGTCCAGCCAGGTGCGGCGGCGGAAGTCCATGTCGACGTCCATCACCATGCCCTCGATCAGTTCCACGAACTCCCCGTGGGGCAGTTCGTAGGCGTCCACCGCCGGCAGCAGCGCCTGCGCCGTGGGGCGGGTGGGGTGGCCCTGATAGAGGGCGTCGATCTCGCGGCGCCATTCGTCCAGGGCGTCGCGCTTGGCCTGTTCCTCGCCCGGCTCGTCGGCGATGTCGTCGATCTCCCGGCAGAAGGCGTAGACGGCGTACATCGCGCGGCGCTCGGCTTCCGGGAGCACCCGCATCCCCAGCCCGAAGGACGTGCCGGACGCCTTGACGATCCGCTCGGCGTGCGCCTGCGCCGCGCGCAATTCCTCCTCGTTCATCTGCGCCCGCCCAGGTGGAAGCGCGCCAGCGCGCCCAGCGCGATCAGCGCCATTCGCGGCTTGCCGAAGGCGACGCGTTTGGCCAGCGGGTCGCGGCGGCGCAGCTCCCCTGTCAGGCGGTCGGCGAGCGCGACGATCACCGCCGATTCCGCGCCCAGCCTGCGGGACTTCAACTGCCCCGGCATCAACCGCGCGCGGTCCATGAGTTCCTCGCAGCCGTCGAGGCACCGGTCCAGCACCTGCCGCAGCGCCGGGCTTGTGGCCGGCGCATCCAGCGCCGTGACGTCCGTCCCGGCCTCGGCCAGCCAGTCCTGCGGCAGGTAGACCCGATTCATCTCACGGTAGTCGTCCTGGCAGTCCTGCAGATGGTTGATCACCTGCAGCGCGTCGCAGAGCGGATCGGAGACGGCGTAATCCGCCGGGTCCTCGCCGTGCAGGTCGAGCAGATAGCGCCCGACCGGAGAGGCCGACAGCCGGCAATAGGCCATCAGGTCGTCCCAGCTTTCGTAGCGCGTCTTGACCGCGTCCTGCCTGAAGGCGCGCAGCAGATCGCGGGCATGGACATCCGCCACGCCCGAGGCGGCCAGGCTGTCGCGCAGCCGGTCCGCCCTGGCGAGGTCCGGATCGCCGGAACCCTGCACCAGCGCCCGGTCGAAGGCGTCCAGGCGCGCGATCTTCTGCTCCGGGGTGAGCGCCGGGTTGTCGGCGATGTCGTCTGCGGCGCGGGCGAAGGTGTAGAAGCAGGCGACATGCGGGCGGAGCGGCTTCGGCAGCAGGAAGGAACCGACGGGGAAGTTCTCGTCCCCCGCGCCCTTGCCCGACGGCGTCTCTACCGCAGCCATGCTCACGCCTTCTTCCTCGCCTGATAGCGGCCCTTCCAGCCGCCGCCCCTGCCGCGCCAGTGCCGGGCGGCGCTGTCGATGGTCATTAGCGTGTACATGAAGCCTGCAAGCGGGAGAAGGGGGGCGAACCAGACCGGCTGGCGGTAGAGCCGGAGCATGGGCACGAAGGCCAATGCCATCAGGCCCCAGGCGGCGAGGCCGGTGCCGGCGCCCGCGACCGCCAGCGCCACGGGTCCGGCGAGATACAGAAAAGCCATGCCGATCACCGTGCCGGCCAGCAGCAGCGGCGAATGGCGGAGCTGCGTGAAGGCCGAACGCACCACCATCTGCCAGACGCCTTTCAGGCCGTCATAGGGTCGGGCGCTTTCGACGGTTTCGGTCAGGCCAATCCAGATTCGCCCCGACCCGGCGTGATGCACCGCGCGCGCCAGGGCGCAGTCGTCGATCAGCCGGTCACGAATGCTCTCCATCAGCCCCGCCTTCTCGACAATTGTCCGCCGCGCCAGCATGCAGCCGCCGGCAGCGGCGGCCGTCCCGTCCGCCGGATCGTTGACCCGGGCGAAGGGGTAGAGCTTGGCGAAGAAGAACACGAAGGCCGGAACCAGCAGCCGCTCCCAGAATGTCGCGACCTTCAGCTTCACCATCAGGGAGACGAGATCGCGGTCGTCGTCCAGGGCGAAGGCGACGAGGCGGCGGAGCGAATCCGGCGGGTGATGGATATCGGCGTCGGTAAACAGGATCCAGTCGGGCTGTTCGGACAGGCTGCGCAGATGCCTGAGGCCCTGTTCCATTGCCCAGACCTTGCCCACCCAGCCTGCCGGCCGTTCCCCGGCGCGCAGGACCGCGGTACGTGTGTCGGCGGCGGCGCGGGCAGCCTCGCCGGTGCCGTCCTCCGAGCGGTCGTCGACGACGACGATCCGCAAGGCGCCCGGATAGTCCTGCGCCGCCAGCCGCCGCACCGTCTCGCCAACGACATCGGCCTCATTGCGCGCCGGCACGACGACCGCGACCGGGGGCCAGGCACCCGGCGTCTCGATATCGTCCGGCAACCGTTCGGCGGCGCGCCAGAAGCGGCCGTGAAACGCCAGCAGGTAAAGCCAGGCGAGTGCGGAAAGGCCGACGATGAGGGCGAGAGCGTCCATGCGCGGCTTGATAGCAGGGGCGCGCGGGACGGGCTATCGCGCCCTGCGCAAATCGCCGAAACTGCCGCCCGGTAGAAGAAGAACACGGGAGGGAGCCGCATGGCCGCCACGCCATTGCATCGCCGCGACGCGCTGGGAATTGCCGAGGACATCCGCGAGGGCCGGACCAGCGCCGTGGAGGCGCTGGAGCATTTCAGGGACCGCGTCGAGCGGCTCAACCCGGTGATCAACGCCGTCATCGCCGACGACTTCGATGGCGCGCGGGACGCGGCGGAAGGGCTCGACCGGCTGCAGCGCCGCGGATATTCCCTGGGCCCCTTCCACGGCGTGCCGATGACGGTGAAGGAAAGCTACGACCTCACCGGTTTCCGGACGACCTGGGGCGACCCGGCCTATGCGGAGAACGTGGCCGAAGCGGACTCGGTGGTCGTGGAGCGCATCAAGCGCGCCGGCGCCAATGTCTTCGGCAAGACCAACGTGCCGCTCAATCTCACCGACTGGCAGTCCTACAACGCGGTCTACGGCAGTTGCGGCAATCCCTGGGATCCTTCGCGGACGCCCGGCGGATCCTCGGGCGGCTCGGCGGCGGCGCTCGTTGCGGGCCTGACCGGGCTGGAGTTCGGTTCCGACATCGGCGCGTCGGTGCGCAATCCGGCGCATTTCTGCGGCGTCTTCGGCCACAAGCCGACCTACGGCATCGTGCCCAAGCGCGGGCACTGGAAGGCGCCGTCCATGGCGCCCTCCGATATTGCGGTCTGCGGCCCGTTGGCGCGCTCGGCCCGGGACCTGAAGGCGGCGTTGCTCGCTGTCGCCGGCGACGACCCCGTCTACGGCGCGGGCTGGAAGCTCGAATTGCCGAAGCCGGAGAAGGACGATCTGGGCGACTTCCGCGTCTGCCTGATGACGACCTCGCCGGTCTCGGACGTGGAGCAGGAGTACCAGGACGCGCTGCGCGATCTGGCCGGGCGGCTGGAGGCCGCGGGCGCGACGGTCGAGGAACGCGATCCGATCGACGTCGACTGGTTCGAATATCACCTCGACTATTTCCGGCTGTTCCGCCCGGTCACCCACAGCCGCCTGCCCCTGGACGCCTATCGCGAATTCCAGGAACTGGTCGCCAACCTGAAGGACGATGACGACAGCTACTTCGCCATGAACGCCCGGGCGGGCACGATCACCTATTACGACTGGGCTGCGGCCGACCGGCGCCGCTACGATTACCGTGACAAGTGGGCGGCGTTTTTCCGCGATTTCGACCTGCTGCTCTGCCCGCAGGCCGCCTCCGCCGCGTTCCCGCGGAACGAGGACCAGCCCAGGGAGGTGCGGGAGCTCGAGATCAACGGCCGCAAGGCCGGCTACAACGACCAGCTCTTCTGGGCCGGCATTTCGGGCGCGGTCTATCTGCCGGGCACGGTCGCGCCCATCGGCCTCGGCGCGAAGAGCGGCCTGCCGCTGGGCGTGCAGATCGTCGGGCCGTACATGGGCGACCTGACGACCATCCGCTTCGCCCACCTGCTGGAGCAGGCCTTCGGCGGCGTTCAGGTCCCGAAGGGCTACGAGTAGGGCGGTCCATCCCCCACCCGGCCTCGCTCTCGCTCGACCACCCTCCCCCTTGGCCAAGGGGGAGGGAAGGGGAGGGGGCGGGGTCGCGGAATTCCGCCATACGCTACTTGCCGGTGAACTTCGCCTTGCGCTTCTCGACGAAGGCGGCGACGCCCTCCCGGTAGTCCTGGCGGCTGGCGCAGGAGGCGAACATCTCGCCCTCCATCTGCAGCTGGCTTTCGAACTCGTTCTGCTGACTGCGGTACATCAGCTTCTTGGCCTGGCCGTAGACGAAGGTCGGGCCATTGGCGAGGCGCGTGGCCAGACGGTCGGTCTCGTCGTCCAGCTCCGCGTCGGGCACGACGAAGTTGACCAGCCCGTGATCGGCCATCTGCTGCGACGTGAAGCGGTCGCCCAGCAGCGTCATCTCCATGGTTTTCTTGATGCCGATGGCGCGCGGCAGGTGGAAGCTGGCGGAGCCGTCCGGCGTCGTGCCGATGTGGACATAGGCCAGCGTGAAGAAGCTGCTTTCGGCGGCGATGATCAGGTCGCAGGCCGCGGCGACCGAGACGCCGGCGCCGGCGGCCGCGCCGCGCACCTTGGCGACGATCGGCTTCGGCATCCGGCGCATGGCGAACATGATCGGATGCAGGTTGTGGATGCGGTTGACGAAGTAGTTCTCGATCTCCGGACCGGAAGCGGTCTTGAGATATTCGTGCATGTTCTTGACGTCGCCGCCGGCCATGAAGTGGTCGCCCGCGCCCTCCAGCACGACGCAGCGCACGCTGTCGTCCTTTTCCAGTTCGTGGAATGTCTCCGACATCATCGCCCGCATGTCCATCGACAGCGCGTTGCGCGCGTCGGGCCGGTTCATCACCACCCGCGCGATGCCGTTCTCGATGGTGGTTTCCAGATCCGCCATGATTGCCTCCCCTGCGTTTTCGGAACCTTGTTCCTGATCTAGCGCACCGCGGGGGCGCTGGAAACGCAAACTAGCGCCGGATGGGCCGCGCATCGCGGCGGGGACGGTCGCGCGCGCGCTCGCGGGCAAGGACGTAGAGGCCCGCGCCCAGGATCAGCGCGATACCCGCCAGCGCCCTCAGGTCCGGAATCTCGCCGAAGATCAGGAAGCCCCACAGGCCGGCGAGCGGCAGGGCGACATATTCGAACGGCGCCACGGTGGCGGCGCTGGCCGAGCGGTAGGCCTGGGAAAGCGCGTAGGCGATGACGCCCGAGGCGATGCCCAATGCCGCGAACAGCAGCCAGTCGTCCGCCGTCGGCCAGGTCCAGGCGCGGAACAGGAATACCAGGCTGCGGTTGTCGACGCCCTCGGCGAAGCGGCCGTCGCCGGCGACCGCGAAGAATGCCAGGCTGACCGCCATGAAAACCCCCTGCAGGTAGACCGCCATGGCGGACGCCTTGGAGAGGCCGCCGAGGCGCCGGGTCATGATCTGGAACAGCGCGTAGCAGAGCGCCGCCAGCACCGGCAGGAGGGACACCAGCAGGCCCGGCCCCTCGCCGGCGGCGGACGGGCGCAGCATGACCAGTACGCCGGCAAAGCCGACGACGCAGGCGATCAGGCGGCGCGGGCCCACAGGTTCGCCCAGCAGCGGGATCGACAGCAGGGTGATGAACAGAGGCGCGACGAAGAAGATCGCCGTCGCCTCGGCCAGCGGCATCACCGCCAACGCCATGAAGAAGCAGAGATTGGCGACCACGATCAGCAGGCCGCGCAGGATGTGCAGGCCGGGCCGCCGGGTCTTCAGGATCGCCCAGCCGCCCTCGAACTGGACCAGGGCGAGGCTGATGGCGATGCCGATGCCGGAGCGGATGAAGACGATCTGGTGCAGCGGATAGCCGTCGGAGAGGTACTTCACCAGCATGTCGTTGGCGGAAATCGCCACCATGCCGAGCAGGATGAAGAAGATGCCGACCAGCGGCCGGTTGCTCTCGTCCGTCGTTGCCGTTGCGCTCATCGTCTTCGGGCTCCTCGCGGACACCCTTCGCCCGTCCGCGCGCCGCAATCAAGCAGGACATGAAGGGCTACGCCGCGGGGGCGCCATGGGTCGTCATGCCCGCCTTGAGCGGGCATCGGACGTAGGGACGATCAAGCCCGGCATCGTCCCGATCCCCGCGCGCCGCTGCGCGGCGGCGGGGATGACATGGAAGAGGCCGCGGGGGTATCGCCGCCCCTACTGCCGCCCCAGCAGACGCAGGCGCAGCGCGTTCAGCTTGATGAAGCCCTCCGCGTCGCGCTGGTCGTAGGCGCCGGCGTCGTCCTCGAAAGTGACGATGGCCTCGTCATAGAGGCTGTTGGGCGAGCGCCGTCCGGTGATCATGACATTGCCCTTGTAGAGCTTCAGCCGGACCTCGCCGTTGACGCGCAGTGACGCGTGGTCGATCGCCGCCTGCAGCATCTCGCGCTCGGGCGCGAACCAGAAGCCGTTGTAGAGCAGTTCCGCATAGCGCGGCATCAGCTCGTCCTTCTGGTGCATCGCGCCGCGCTCCAGCGTGATGGACTCCATCGCCCGGCGGGCGTGGAACAGCACCGTGCCGCCCGGCGTCTCGTAGACGCCGCGGGACTTCATGCCGATGAAGCGGTTCTCGACGATATCGAGAATGCCGATGCCGTTCTCGCCGCCCAGGCGGTTGAGCTCTGTCAGCAAGGCCGCCGGCGAGAGTTTCTTGCCGTCGATGGCGACCGGGTCGCCCTTCTCGAACTGGATGGTGATCTCGGTCGGTTTGTCGGGCGCGTCCTCGGGCTTCACGATCCGGGTCAGGATCAGGTCGAGGTCGGCCTCCTGCCACGGATCCTCCAGGATGTTCCCTTCCGATGAGATGTGCAGCAGGTTCGCGTCCTGGCTGAACGGGGCCTCGCCGCGCTTGTCGCGGGGGATCGGGATCTGGTGCTGTTCGGCGAACTCGATCAGCTTCGTGCGGCTGGTCAGGTCCCATTCGCGCCAGGGGCTGATCACGTGGATGTCGGGTTTCAGGGCGTAGTAGCCGAGCTCGAAGCGGACCTGGTCGTTGCCCTTGCCGGTTGCGCCGTGGGCGACGGCGTCGGCGCCGACTTCCTTGGCGATCTCGATCTGGCGCTTGGCGATCAGCGGCCGGGCGATGGACGTGCCCAGCAGGTAGGTGCCCTCGTAGATCGCATTGGCGCGGAACATCGGGAAGACGTAGTCGCGCACGAATTCTTCCCTCAGGTCGTCGATGTAGATCTGTTTCACGCCCAGCAGCTCGGCCTTGGCGCGGGCCGGCTCCAGTTCCTCGCCCTGACCGAGATCGGCGGTGAAGGTGACGACCTCGCATTCATATGTCGTCTGGAGCCATTTCAGGATGACCGAAGTGTCGAGGCCGCCGGAGAAGGCCAGCACGACCTTGTTGATCTTGTCTTTCGTCATTTGCGGCCCCCGCAATCATGTTGTCATCCCCGCCGCCCAGCAGCGCGGAACGCCGGCAAGCCGGACCTGAGGTTCGAGGCCGTTCGCTATCGCCCCGCCTTCGAGCCGTCAAGCGGCGCGCGTCGGTGCGGATGACGGGCGAAGCCGATTGCCGGTCTCACCTGCCCCTCCTATCGTTGCGGAATGGGATCGCAGGACAATGGCGAAGGGGTGTCCCGACTCGAGGTCCGCGGGCTGGGTTCGGCCGTCATCCGCGACGTCTCGCTCCGTCTCGGGCCCGGTGAGGGGCTGGCCGTCACCGGCCCTTCGGGCAGCGGCAAGACCAGCCTGTTCCGCGCCATCGCCGACCTCGATCCGAACGAGGGCGAGGTGCTGCTTTCCGGCGAGGCGCGCAGCCGCATGCCGGCCCCGGAGTGGCGCCGGCGCGTCGCCTATGTGCCGGCCGAGCCGGCCTGGTGGCTGGAGACCGCAGGGGAGCACCTGCCCGAAGGCGGCGCGGCGATGGCGAAGCGGCTCGGGCTTGCGCCGGCGCTTCTGGGAAAGCCGGTTGCGTCGCTTTCCACCGGCGAGCGCCAGCGTCTCGCCCTGGCCGCGGCCTTCGCCCGCGCGCCGCAGGTTCTGCTTCTGGACGAACCGACCTCGGCGCTGGACGAGGCCAATCGCGGCGATGTGGAGGACGCGATCCTGGAGATGCTGGCCGGCGGCGCGGCGCTGCTCATCGCCAGCCATGACCCCGCGCAGGTGGGACGGCTGGGACTGGCCGTCCTGCGCATGCAGGACGGCCGGGTGGCGGAGGCAGAATGAATTCGCGCCTGACCCCCTCCCGATCTCACGGCATTGCCGCTCGATCACCCTCCCCCTGCCAGGGGGAGGACAGGGTGCGGGTCGATCCCGCTGTCCGGGACGAGGTGTCTCCATGACCATCGACCCGGAGAACTGGGAGGTCTTGCTCGCCGCGGTGTTCCTGGTGATCAACGCGGGACTGTCGCTGGCGCTGAATCTCGGCTTCGTGCGGCAGATGACGGTCGCGGCGCTGCGCATGGTGGTGCAGATGGCGCTGATCGGCCTGGTGCTGAAGGTGATCCTGACCACGAAGTCGCCGGGCCTGACGGCGCTGGTCGCGACGGTGATGCTGGCGGTTGCCGGCTACGAGGTCATGGCGCGGCAGGAACGGCGGCTGAAGGGGGTCTGGGGCTATGGTCTGGGCGCGGCGACCATGCTGCTTGGCGCGTCCGTGGTGATGCTGTTCGCGCTCAACGTCACCATCCGCCCCGATCCCTGGTACGACCCGCGCTACGCCATTCCGCTGTTCGGCATGATGCTGGGCAACGCCATGACGGGCATCGCCATCGGCCTGAATGCGCTCGCCAACGACCTGGCCAGCCGCCGCGCGGCGGTAGAGGCCCACCTGTTGACCGGCGCCACGCGCTGGCAGGCGCTGGCCCCGTCCATGCGCCGCGCGGCGCGGGCCGGCCTGATCCCGATCATCAACGCCATGGCCGCGACGGGCGTGGTCTCCCTGCCGGGCATGATGACCGGACAGATCCTGGCCGGCGCCGACCCTGAGCAGGCCGTGCGCTACCAGATCCTGGTCATGTTCCTGATCGCCGGCGCGACCGGCATCGGACTAGTCGTGGCCCTGTGGGGTGCGGCCTGGCGGCTTTCCGACCGCCGCCACCGCATCCGTCTGGACCGGCTGACCGGGTGAGTTCCTGCCCGGTCTTGCCGGAATTGCCCGATCCCCCCACCTCAGAAGCCGGCAGGACATGATGGAGCGACCGAATGACGAACAAGAAGAATGTCGTCCTGATCGCATTGCACCCGGACGCGGTGAACTACCGGCGCTGGCCGGGGCTGGACGCGGACCGGCTGCGCCGGCAGCTGGAGGAGCAGAAGCATGCTCTCGAGGAGGAGGGCGTCGACGCCGCCCTCTGTCTCGTCGACAGCGGCCGCACGGCTTCCGAGGCCGTGACCGAGGCGCTGGATCGGCGGCCCTATGATTGCGTGGTGATCGACGCGGGCCTGCGCGCGGACGACGAGCGGTTCCCGCTGTTCGAGAAGGTCCTCAATCTGGTGCACGAGCATGCGCCCACGGCGAACATCTGCTTCAACACGGGTCCCGAAGACACGGTGAACGCGGCGCGGCGCTGGCTCTGACGCCGCTTTCCCGCGTTGGCGGGCGCGCGGATTCGCTCTAAGAATCGCCGGTCCGGCGTCGTGAGCGTCTGATTCGCCGATCCGCAGCAACGGGGCCCCGCCATCGCCGACCAAGGCCGCCATAACCGACGCCTCAGGGCGGGGGCGCTCTTCGGCCTGGTCAACCGGGCCGCGCTGGGCTTTCTCAATATCGCCGTGGCCATGGTGCTCACCCGGCTGCTGAGTCCGGCGGATTTCGGCTTCTACACGGTGTTCGCACAGATCGTCGCCGTCGGCGCCATGCTCCAGAGCTTCGGCATGCAGACCGGCGTCACCAAGCTCGCCGGGATCGCCGGTGGGGCGGGGGCGTGGGACCGGGCGCGGGCGATCCTGAAGGCGACGGCGCTGATTTTCGCGGCCGTCGGCATCGCGCTGACCGCGGTGCTGCTCGGTCTCTGGCCAGCGATGGAGGCGTCGCTGTTCAAGCGCGAACTGGGCTGGCTGATGGCCGGCCTCATCGCCGTGGTGATCCTGACCCGTGCGGCCGAGGAGATCGGCTCAGCCTTCCTGCGCGGTGTCGGACGGGTGCGGTCGGGCGCCCTGCTGCTGTCGGCGCCGCGCGAGGGGCTGGTGTTTCTCGCGGCCCTCGCCTTGCTGGCCGGCGGCCAGGCCGCCGGCGTCTGGGCGGTGGTCGAGATCTACGCCGCCGCGTCGGCCCTGATCGCGCTGCTGACCATGGCGCTGTGCCTGCGTTTCGTGGCGCGGCACAGCGGCGGCCCGCCGGCGGACGAGGCATTCGGCGCGCGGCATCTCGCCATGCTGTCCGCGCCCATGCTGCTGCACTCCTCCGGCGCGCTGGTGCTGAAGGCGACCGACGTCTGGATCCTCAGCCTCTACCGCGACGCCACGGAAGTCGCGCTCTATGGCGCCGCGATCCGGGTCACCAACCTGGTGATCTTCGGCCTGTCGGTCATCAACATGGCCCTGCCGCAGCTTCTCGCCGCGCTGCATGCGGAGGGGCGTATCCGCGATTTCGAGCGCATGGCGCGGATCGCGGCCACCTGGTCGACGGTCGTCTCGGTGCCGGTCTTCGTGCTGATCGTGCTGTTCGCCGAACCCATGCTCGATCTGCTGTTCGGCGCCCCCTACGGCGAGGCGGCGACGGTTCTCATCATCCTCGCGGCCGGCCATGTGGTCAGCGCAGTGGTCGGCAGTCCCGGCATGATGCTGCAGATGGCCGGGCACCAGAACCTGATGTCGGCGCTGACGCTGGGCGCGCTGGCCGTGAACGTGATCGCCAATATCCTGGTCGTGGAGCAGCACGGCGCGACCGGCGTCGCCGTGGTCACGGCGCTGACCATCACCGCGCGCATGGCCCTGCATACCTATTTTGCCTGGCGGCTGACCGGCGCGCTATCGCTGCCCGACCCGAAGACGCTGACCTTCGGCGCGTTGCGGTCTATCCTGCGCCGGCGATGACCGTCCCCCTCGAACAGCGCCAGATCGTCTTCCTGATGTACGAGAACAGGTCGGGCTCGACCTTTCTCGCCAGCCGCCTCGACAAGCATGAGGAAGTCGCGGTTACCATCGAGACGGAGGCCTTCGCGGATCTGCTGGAAACAGGTCCGGCGATCCGTTCGGCGGCGGACGTCGACCGGGTGGTGGAGACGTTCTTCGGCGACGAGAAGTTCGGCCAATGGGGCGTCGGGCGCGAGGAACTGCGCGCGCGGCTGGCGGGACTCGCCATGCCGGCGCCTTTCGAGGCGATCGTCCGCGCCGTTCTGGACCTGCATTTCGCCGGCGCGGCGGCGCCCTGCTACCTGGTGAAGGGGACGCGTCTGACCCACCACATCTCCCGTCTCAGACGGGAGATACCGTCGGCGAAATTCCTCCATATCATCCGAGATCCCCGCGGCGTCTTCGGCAGCCAGAAACAGTCCGTCGGCTCCTACACCGCGCGGGCGATGAACGAGGACCCGCTGGACGCCGGACGGCGCTGGGCGGCCAATGCGCGGCGCGTGGACCGGGTGGCGGGCCCGGACCTGATGGAGGTCCGCTACGAAGACCTGATCACCGCCTATGACGCTACCATGGCGGCGGTTCGCCGCTTTGTCAGCCGTGCGGACCTGCCGCCGCTGGGTAACGCCGCCGGACCGCAAGGCGACGCCTATCTGGCGCGCATTCCCGAGGATCAGCGTCATCTGCACGGGAACCTCGCCGAGAAGCCGAAGGCCGACCGCATCGAGGCCTGGCGGCAGGAACTCACCGACGTGGAGATCGCGCTGACCCAGCAGGGCGCCGGCGAGATGCTTGCGAAGAAGGGATACGAACCCGACATGACGGCCGGACGCCGCGCCGGCCGCGTGAATCTTCTGGCGCAGCGTTTCCGCCTTGCCGGACGCACGGCCTGGCGGCGGATCGCAAACACCTGGCGCTATGCGGCGACGGGCAGGTTGCTCTGGCGCATACGGGTGGTCCTGTATCGCTGGCGCGCGGGCTGGTGACCGGCGGGCGGGGCGCGGGTCAAACATGCTTTGACATCCCTGCCGGACAGTGGCTATTGACCGCCGTCCGAGAATCCATGGTTGACACCGAACAATTGCGGAGCTGCCGTCATGGCGAAACCCGAATGGGGCACCAAGCATAGCTGCAGCAATTGCGGCACGAAATTCTACGACTTCAACAAGACGCCACTGGTCTGCCCGAGCTGCGGCACGGAGAATCAGCCCGTCGTCGTGTTCAAGCAGCGCCGTCCGACGCAGGAGGAGAAGGTCAAGAAGCCGGCTCCGAAGAAGGTCGAGAAGGAAGTCGACGACGACGATGATGACGGCACGCTTCTGGAGGATGACGACGAGGACGAGGCCCTCATCGAGGACGACGACGACGAAGATGACGAGGACGACACCGCGTCCTCCGACGTCGACAGCGAGGATAACAACGAGCCGATGGACCTCGACGAGGAGAAGGAGGTCATCCTCGATCCGCTGGATTCGGATTCGGATTCCGACGACGACGAGGAAGACGATACCGCCGTCACCGACGATGAGGACGACGAGGAACGGTAAGGTCCAATCCGGGCTTGCAATCCCTTCGGGGCTTGCATAAAACCCGCTTCCTCGAAGGCACGGGCCGCGGCTCGTGCCCCCGGTGGGGCCATAGCTCAGTTGGGAGAGCGCTTGAATGGCATTCAAGAGGTCGGCGGTTCGATTCCGCCTGGCTCCACCATTTTTCCCCTCCGTTCGCATCTGAGGCCCGCGACCTTCGGGCCGCTTGCGTCCCCTTTCGCCGAACCCATCTGACCGTCCAGCCGCGTTGCCCGGGCGCGCGCGATGGCGACAGGCGGAAGGGACGATGGAACGTATCCGCACGATCATGGCGGGCATGGCGCTGCTGGCGGGGCTGACGGTGTCCGTCCTGGCGCAGGACACGGGCGATGGGAACGGCGAGCCGCCCCCGTTGCCGCCGCCCAGACCGGCGGAAACGCCATCCTCGCCGCCACCCGATGCCACAGACAGGACCGAGGCCGCCGAAGCGGAAATCACGCGTGCGCCGGGACCCGAACCGCCGCCGACCCCGGCGCCGGAGCGCCTTGCCGAATCCGACGTCGAGTTCGCGGCCTGTCGGGCGGCGCTGGATGTATATGGCGCGGCCTACGAGATCGCCGACCGGATCGAAAACGCGGACGCCGGCTGCGGCGTCGTCCGGCCGCTCCGTGTGACGGAGATCGTTCCCGGCGTCGTGCTGCGTCCCGCCGCCCGCATGCGTTGCGAGACGGCGCGCGCCCTGGCGGAGTGGGTATCGGGCTTCGTCGTCCCGGCCGCCACGCATCTTCCGGACCGGAGGCGGCTGACCGGTCTGGATCACGGCTCGGTCTATGTCTGCCGCCGGCGCAACAATTCGGGCAGCGGGCGGCTTTCCGAACATGCGTTCGGCAACGCGGTCGACGTCATGGGGTTCCGCTTCGCCGGCGGCGACGGATTGACGGTCGAGCCGCGCGAGGGGGAGGGCGACGCGGAAGAGGCGTTCCAGCAGGCCGTTCGTGCCGCCGCCTGCCTGAGCTTCACGACCGTGATCGGACCCGGCACCGATGCGGCGCACGCCGACCACCTGCATCTGGACGTGAAGGTGCGCAGGCGCGGCTACCGCCTCTGCCAGTAGGCCACGCGGCGGCATTTGCCCGGGCTGTTCCGCCTTCGCGGCGGCCGCGGGGTCACAGGGCGTCGATCAGGTCCAGGAAGTCGAGTTCGGTCTCGGCGACCCGCCGCCCGATGACAGCCTTCTCGACCGAGGCCTCGCGGCCGGAGGTGAACCGCTGGCCGATGGTCATGCACATGACGCCCCAGCGCAGCGTGCCGAGCACTTCCCAGTAGCGCACGATTTCGGGATCTATCGGGGCGCCGCCGGCTGCCTCGTAGGCCTCGAAAAACGTCTCGCGTGGCCCGACGCCGGCGAAGGGACGGTCGTCGCGCCCGAATCGCCAGGCGCGAACGGACGGCCAGGCCAGGTCGACATGCCGGTCGCCCAGGTGGCCGACCTCCCAGTCGAGAATGCCGGCCAGGCCCTGCGTATCGACGATGATGTTGCCCATCCGGAAGTCGCCATGGGCGAAGACCGGCGGTTCGTCGGGTGGGCGATGCTTCTCCAGCCAGCGCAGACCGTATTCGAAGCCCGGTTGCGGCTGGCCGTACCCGTCCAGAATGGCCCGGAAGGCGGCCAGGTGATCATCCAGGCGGAACGTGCGCAGCCGGGGCAATTCCCGCCTCGGCACCGCGTGCAGGCGCGCCAGCGCCGCGCCCATTTCCGCGGGCAGGCGCGCCCGCGCCCCGGCCAGCGCCGGATCGCGCAGGATCTTCTGGGGCAGGGTCTCGCCCTCCAGCGCCTCCATGACGAAGGCTGCGCCGAGGCCGTCATCATCGTCGGCGCAGAAGATCATCGCCGGGGCGTGGGCGCCTGCCGCATGGGCGGCGGCGACGATCGCAGCCTCCGCCGGCCGGTCGGCTCCGAAGCGGTTGTCGGGGTCGTCCTCGTCGTGGACCGCGCCAGGAGGATCGCGTTTGAGAATCAGGGACTGCCGCCCGCCTTTGGGGGCGAGAACCTCGAAGATATAGGATTCGCGGGACGCGCCGGCCGACAGGCGTTCCAGACGCTCGACCGCGTGGCCAACGCCGAACCGTCTGTCAAAGGCCCTGGCGAGGCGGGGGCCGAGGTCGTTTTCCTGTTCCATGGGGTCAGAATAACAAAAGGCCCCGCCGTTCAGACAGGGCCTCCTGCGCTTGAGCCTCGAAGAGGGGTCAGGCGGCGCTGGACTCCAGAGCGGCCATCTCGTCCTTCAGCATGAGCTTCTGCTTCTTCAGTCGGGTAATCAGGGCCTCGTCCGGCAACGGACGCGCTTCTTCGCGCCGCAGGGCCTCGTCCAGGTCCGCGTGCTTCTTCTTCAACTGCTGGAATTCATGCTTCGCTGTCACGTGCTTCCCCTTTGTTCAGGTTGAGTGACGCGGCAGCCGCGAACACGGCTGTCATCCAAATGCAATGTTGAGATTCGGAAGCGCAGGGTTCAAGCGCCGATTGCAAAAAAGTGACGTCGGCCGGACAACTTCCGGCCGCGCGATCACCGTTTCAGCGGCCGAGTACGCCCTCGTCGCCCGCCGTGAGCCGGAAGGCCATCCCCTGACACATCGAGGCGATCCGCTGGGGGTTTTCCTCGGGGAAGGCCGCCGCCAGCACCTCGACCAGTTCTTCGAAGCCCGCGTCCTCCGGCTCCACTTCCATAACGGTCAGGTAGCGCAGCAGGTTGGCGATCGAATCCTCAATCTGCTGGTAGCGGTCGAAGGTTCCCGTGCCGGGGCGCGCCATCGACCTGTGCAGGATCAGGATCTCGACATGTTCGGAATGGAGTTCGCACTCGACGACCACGCGCCTCAGGTCGTCGGAAAGCGGCCGGGGCGCCTCGCCGATGCCGCCCTTCAGCTGCCGGCGCAGTTCGCGCAGCGTTTCGACGACATGAACGCGCCACTCGGCGACGGCGTCCAGCGCACCTTCCAGTTCGTCCTTCCGGAAGGCGCCGCGGCCGCTCGATGCGACCCAGCAGCAGTACAGAACGACGTTGACGTCCAGCCCGACGCGCTCCTGCAGGGTCAGACAGGCGTCCTTGGCGCGCCCGCGCGCATAGACGCGGGTCGTGTAGTCCCACAATTCATTCGGAGGAAAGACGCCTGCGGAGAACACCGCCATAGAATTCGCTCCCGCTGCACGCCCTTCCAGGCTCAAAACCGTGATTGCGCGCCGGACCCGTGATAGAATTTCCCGGCCACGGCCGTTCGGCGCCGGCGGACTATGCCAGAAGCGCCGCCACGCGCAAAGCGGCTGTGATCGAGCCGTTCGATCGGCATCATTGACCAGCGGGAGCGAATGCCATGACGGAAGTCGTCGGCGCGGATCGGCAAAGGATCGAAGGGCGGCTGGCCGAACTCAGGGTCGCGCACAACGATCTGGATGCGGCTATCGACGCGCTCAGCCAGCGCGGCGCCTATGACGATCTGCAGATGCAGCGCATGAAACGGCGCAAGCTTCAGGTCCGCGACGAGATCCGCAAGCTGGAAGTGCTGCTGGAGCCCGACATCATCGCCTGACGGTTCGTCAGGCCGCGTCGGCCTTCATCTGCCGCTTCTTCTCGTACATGCGCCGGTCGGCCTCGGCCAGCGCTTCGGATGCGTCCTCTTCGGCGCGGAAGGGGAAGACCCCGTAGGCGACATCCAGCGGGACCGTGGCGTTTTCCGTCACCACCGGCCGGGCGCGGATGCTCTCGGCCAGTTCCTCCGCCTTCGCGTTCGCCACCTCGTCGGTGGCCTGGGCCAGGATGACGCCGAACTCGTCGCCGCCCAGCCGGCCCACGACGTCCGATTCGCGGGTATTCTCCAGCAGCGCCTGCGCCACGTTCAGCAGCGCACGGTCGCCCGCGGCGTGGCCGTAGCGGTCGTTGATGTCCTTCAGTCCGTTGACGTCGAAGAAGACGAGGCTGGACGGCACGCCGTACCGATCCGTGTAGGACATCATCCGGCTCATGTCGCGGACGAAGGCGCGGCGGTTGGCAACCGGCGCCAGCGGATCCTGGTCGGCCAGCTTCTCCAGTTCGCCGACGCGGCGCTGGGACGCATGCAGCTCCTGGCGCAGGGTCTCGACTTCCGCCATCAGGTTCAGGAAGGCCTGGCGCACCTTCGGCGTCAGTTCCGCATCCGGCACGCCGAACAGCTCGGCGGTGTCGCGGATCTCGCCGATTCCACTGGAATCGGCAGGCGTCGACGCCGAGGACCGCGAGGCCGGGTGCTTCCTTTCGGTCGGGCGGACATTCTGGACAGACGGATATCCGCCGATCTTCATGGGTTGCTCCCGGTCGGGCCTCGGTGCTTGTCTGAGGTAGTCTGATGCAGGAATGTTAACAAACGCTTTCCCGGCCTCTCCGGCTTTCCCCGCTTGCCTCGGGGGGCGCGCCGCCTATACTCCGCCGCTTTCTTTTCCCGCCGAACGCACTGAGGGCGAAAGACGACATGAGCGCCAATCCGGCCGACGTGAAAGTCGGCGTCATCATGGGCAGCCAGTCGGATTGGGATACCATGGCGCATGCCGTGGAGATCCTGGAGGCGCTGGCAGTGCCGCACGAGGTCCGCATCGTCTCGGCGCACCGCACGCCCGACCGAATGGCCGATTATGCCCGGACGGCCCGCGAGCGGGGGCTGCAGGCGATCATCGCCGGCGCCGGCGGCGCCGCGCATCTGCCCGGCATGGTCGCCGCGCAGACCAGCGTTCCGGTGCTCGGCGTGCCCGTCGAAAGCAAGGCGCTCAGCGGCATGGACAGCCTGCTTTCGATCGTCCAGATGCCGGGCGGCGTGCCCGTCGGCACGCTGGCCATCGGCAAGGCCGGGGCGAAGAACGCCGCCCTGCTCGCCGCCGCCATCGTCGGGCTGCAGGACGCCGAACTGACCGCCCGGCTGGACGACTGGCGCCGCCGTCAGAGCGAGGCCGTCGCGGAAGAGCCCGAGCGCGGATGACGGCCCTGCCACCAGGTTCGGCCATCGGCGTGCTGGGCGGCGGCCAGCTCGGCCGGATGATGGCGCTCGCCGCCGCGCGGCTGGGTTACCGCGTGCATGTTTTCACGCCGGAAGCCGACAGCCCCGCCGCCCAGGTGTCGGCGGCGGCGACCGTGGCCCGGTGGGACGATCTGGGCGCGCTGGACGCCTTCGCTGATCAGGTCGACGCCGTGACCCTTGAATTCGAGAACGTGCCGGTATCGGCCGTCGAGAGGCTGGCGGAAAAGGTCCCTGTCCGCCCCGGGGCCATAGTGCTGGCGGTCGCCCAGGACCGGCTTCGGGAGAAGACCGTGGCGCGGGAACTCGGCGTGCCGGTGGCGCCCTTCGAGCCGGTGACCAGCGACACCGACCTTGCGGACGCGATCGCGGCCATCGGCGCGCCGGCGGTGCTGAAGACCCGGCGCGAGGGCTATGACGGCAAGGGCCAGCGGATGATCCGCGAGGCGGCAGATGCGGCCGCCGCGTTCGCCGAGCTGGGCCGGCCCGCGGCGATCCTGGAGTCCTTCGTCGACTTCACATCGGAGATCTCGGTGATCGCGGCGCGCGGCGTCGACGGCGAGGTGCGCTGCTATCCGGCGGTCGAGAACCGCCACCGCAATCATATCCTCTCGCTGACCATCGCGCCATCGCCGGGGCCCTCGGCCGCCTCGAAGCTGGCCGAGGAGGCGACGCGCGCGCTGATCGAGGCGCTGAACGTGATCGGCCTGCTGGCGGTCGAGTTCTTCGTGACCCCCGAGGAAGGCGTGCTGTTCAACGAGATGGCGCCCCGGCCGCACAATTCCGGTCACTGGACCATCGAGGCATGCCGCGTCAGCCAGTTCGAGCAGCAGGTGCGCGCCACCGCAGGCCTGCCGCTGGGCGCGCCCGGGTTCCACCACCGCGCGGTAATGCGCAACCTGATTGGCGACGATGCGAAGGACTGGGCCCGGCTCGCCGCCGGCGACGTCAGCCTGCACCTCTACGGCAAGGCGGAGGTCCGGCCCGGCCGCAAGATGGGGCATGTCACGAAACTCTACGCGCCCGACCGCCCCGCCTGGCCGCCGAAGGACAGCGAACTGCCGTGATCGCTACGCCCCGGCGGCGATCTGGCGGGCGATGACCAGTCGCTGCACGTCCGAGGTGCCTTCGTAGATCTGGCAGACCCGGACGTCGCGGTAGATGCGCTCGACGTCGTAGTCGGCGACATAGCCGTAGCCGCCGTGGATCTGGATGGCGTCGGAACAGACCTGCTCGGCCATCTCCGAGGCGAACAGCTTGCACATCGACGCCTCCTGCAGGCAGGGCTCGCCGCGCTGCTTCAGGTCGGCGGCGTGGAACGTCATCTGGCTGGCGGCCTCGATCCGCGTCTTCATGTCGGCCAGCCGGAAGCCCACGGCCTGATGCTCGACGATGGCCTTGCCGAAGGCGGTCCGCTCGCGGGCGTAGGCGGCCGCCCGCTCGTAGGCCGCGCGCGCCATGCCGATGGCCTGGGCGGCGATGCCGATGCGGCCGGTCTCCAGGTTGGCGAGCGCGATGGCGTAGCCGCGGCCTTCCTCGCCGACCAGGTTCTCCGCCGGGATTTCGCAGTCCTCGAAGGCGATCTGACAGGTGTCGGAGCAGCGCTGGCCCAGCTTCTCCTCCCTGGAGGCGACGCGGTAGCCGGGCGTGTCCGTGGGCACCAGGAAGGCGGAGATGCCCTTGGCGCCCTTGTCCGGATCGGTCATGGCGAAGACCAGGGCCACGCCGCCGATCGAGCCGGAAGTGATGAACTGCTTGGTGCCGTTGATCACCCACCTGTCGCCCCTGCGTACGGCCCGGGTCTTCAGGTTGGAGGCTTCGGAGCCCGCCTGCGGCTCGGTCAGACAGAAGGCGCCGATGATCTCGCCCGCGGCCATGGGTTTCAGCCAGCGCGCCTTCTGCGCATCGGTGCCGTAGCGCAGCAGCGCCGCACAGCAGGGCGAGTTGTTGACGCTCATGATGGTGGAAACCGCGCCGTCGGCGGCCGCGACCTCCATCAGCGCCAGCACGTAGGCGGTCATGTCCGCGCCGGCCCCGCCCAGCTCCTCGGGCACGGTCATGCCCATCAGGCCCAGTTCGCCCATCTGCCGCAGCAGCGCCATCGGCGGTTCGCCGGTACGGTCGCGCTCCATGGCGCCCGGGGCCAGTTCGCCCAGACAGAAGGCGCGCGCGGCATCGCGAATCAGTTTCTGATCTTCGGTCAGTTGCATGGCGTCGCTCCATGGGGGGCTGGCGATGGGACGGGCGGTGTTTATATCACTGCTCACGTGATCGTGGGATGATCCGTCAGGCCCAATTCAGGCCATATTCCCCATCATCCATTGCAGCGGCTTTTAGAGATTGAGGAGAGCATCATGCCCACCTATACTGACACTATATCTGGTGTGCGCGAGGCGGTGATGACACTATCACGGCGACAGGTGATGATCGGCGGGGCGGCCCTGGGACTGGCGCTTCCGTTCGCGCCGGCGCTGGCCGAGGACAAGCCCTGGGCCACCGGCGACATGACGATGGGCGCCGAGGACGCGCCGATCGAGGTGATCGAATACGCCTCGATGACCTGTCCGCACTGCGCCAGTTTCCATCACGCCACCTGGCCGAAGCTGAAGGAAAATTGGATCGACACGGGCAAGGTCCGCTTCATCTTCCGGGAGTTTCCCTTCGACCGGCCCGGCCTCGCTGCGGCCATGCTGGCGCGCTGCGGCGGCGAGCAGCGCTTTTTCGCCTTCATCGACATCCTGTTCAAGCAGCAGGAGAAGTGGACGCGCGCGCAGGATCCGATGGCGGAACTGCGCCGGATCGCCACTCTGGGCGGCGTCTCGCCGGAGGCGTTCGACCGCTGCCTGGCCAGCGAGGAACTGCAGGACATGATCCTGGAGTCGCGCCTGACCGGCCACGAGAAGTTCGGTGTCCAGGGTACGCCGACGCTGATCATCAACGGCGAGAAGCACGAGGGCGGCAACGACTACGAGAGCGTGGCCGAGGCGCTTCGGGGCCTCTCGTCCTAGAGTCTGAACGGAGGTCTGCGGAAGGCGTTGCAATTCACCAAGCTCAGACTGGTCGGATTCAAGTCTTTCGTCGAATCGACGGAGCTCTCCATCGCGCCGGGCATGACCGGCGTGGTGGGCCCCAATGGCTGCGGCAAGTCCAACCTGGTCGAGGCCCTGCGCTGGGTGATGGGCGAGACCTCGCCCAAGAACATGCGCGGCGGCGAGATGGACGACGTCATATTCGCCGGCTCGGCGACGCGGCCGGCGCGCAACCAGGCGGAAGTGCAGGTCACGCTGGACAATGCAGGCCGCGACGGCCCGCCCGACTACGCCGAGCATCCCGAACTCGCCATCACGCGGAAGATCACCCGCGAGCACGGCTCGGACTACCGCATCAATGGCGGGCCGGTGCGCGCCAAGGACGTGCAGCTCCTGTTCGCCGACATGGCGACCGGTGCGCGCTCGACCGCGATCGTCAGCCAGGGCCGGGTCGGGGCGCTGATCGGCGCCAAGCCGCAGGAACGCCGCCTGCTGCTGGAGGAGGCCGCCGGCATAACCGGGCTGCATTCGCGGCGGCATGAAGCGGAACTCCGTCTCCGGGGAGCCGAGACCAACCTCGAGCGGCTGGACGACGTCACCAGCCAGCTTGAGCAGCAACTCGGCAATCTGAAGAAGCAGGCCCGGCAGGCCTCGCGCTACCGCAACCTCTCGGCGCAGATCCGCCAGGTTGAGGGTATGATCCATCACCTGCGCTTCACGGCTGCCCTGGAAGAGATGAACGCGGCCCGCAGCGCGCTGGAAGACGCGCAACGCGCGGTCAACGAGGCGACGCGGAGCGCGGCTGCCGCCAGCGCCGTGCAGGCCGAGCAGGCCGCACGGATCGAGCCGCTGCGCCAGCGGGAGGCGGAGACGGCGGCCGCACTGCAGCGGCTGCTGGCGGGGCGCGAAAAGCTCGATGACGAGGAAGCGCGGCTCAACGAGACAGTGGCCAATCTCAGGGACCGTCTCGCGCAGTCCGACGGCGATATCGCCCGCGAGGAAGCCCGCCGCCAGGATGCGCTCGACCGGCTGAAGGAACTGGACCGGGAAGCGGAAGACCTGAAGGACGCTTCGGAGGGCGAGGACGCGGCGCTGGAGGCCGCGGCGGCGAAGGCCCGCGATGCCGCTCAGGCCGTCGAAGCCGCCGAAGCGGGCCTGGCCGAGGCGACCGAGCGCCTGGCCGAACTGAAGGCGCGGCGCGGTGCGCTGGCGCGGCAGCTCGACGAGCAGGGCCGCCGCAAGGGCGAGCTTGATCGCCGCATCGCCAATGCCGATCGCGACCTGGCACAGGCCGTCACCGGCGGCTTCGACGAGCGGCTTGACGCGCTGGAGAAGGTTCAGGCCGAGCAGCGGGCGATCGCCGACGGTGCGGGCGCAGATACCGAGAATGCCGAGACAGCCCGTGCAGAAGCGGAGAAGCGGCTTGATGGCGCCGCCGAGGCCGAGCGCGCGGCCAGGGGGCGGCTGTCGGCGCTGGAAACGGAGATGGCGACGCTGGAGCGGCTGCTGGCGAAGGAGAAGCCGTCGAGCCATGTGCGCATCATCGACTTGGTGAAGGTCGCCGCCGGCTTCGAGAACGCATTCGCCGCGGCGCTGGGCGAAGGCGTGGACGGAGGATTGGAGCGTGAGGCCGCATCACGCTGGGACGAGATGGCCCCTCTGGACGCGGGCTCGCTGCCCGGCGGCGTCCCGGCGCTGGCTGAAGAGGTCGAGGGACCGGCAGCGCTGGCGCGGCGGCTGGCGGCAACGGGCGTTGTGCAGGATATCGAAGCCGGCGAAGCACTGGCGGCGGAACTGAAACCCGGTCAGCGGCTGGTGAGCCGCGCGGGCGATCTCTGGCGGTGGGACGGCTACCGCCGCCGCGCGGGCAAGCAGGCCGCCGGCGCCATCCGGCTGGAGCAGCAGAACCGGCTGGCGGCCCTGAAGACCGACCGCCAACCCGCCGCCGAGGCGGTGACCGGGGCCGAAGCCGCGATGAACACCGCCCGCAACGCCGTCGCCCGCGCCATCGAGGCCGAGCGGGCTGCCCGGGCCAGACGCAAGGACGCCGAGGCCCGCTTCACGGAGGCGGGGCGGGAACTGGATGTGCTGCGCCGGCAGGCCGAGGCCGAGCGCCAGAAGCGCGACCGGCTGGGCTCCATGCTCGAAGCGCTGAAGACCGAACTTGCCGAGGCCGCCGGCTCCCGTGTTGCGCTGCAGAAGGAGATGGCCGGCCTGCCGGCGGTCGATACGGCCGAACGGGAATCGAACGAACGCCGCGAGGCTGTCCGGCAGGCCCGCGAAGCGCTTGATCAGGCGCGCCAGACCCAGGATCGAATCGAGCGCGAACGCCGCTTCCGCCGCCGCCGGCTTGAGGAGATCGTCCGCGATCGGGAGGACTGGCAGAAGCGCGCCGACGAGGCGGCCCGGGGCATGGCGCAACTCGCCGAGCGCCGCGATGCCTCCGCACAGGCGATCGAGGATCTGAAGCATCGTCCCGAGGAGATCGCCGCCCGGCGCGTGGAACTGGGGGGCAGGATCACCGAGGCGGAGCAGGCGCGGGCCGGCGCCGTCGAGCGCCTCGCCGCCGCCCAGACCGAACTGGCCGAGGCCGACCGGGCGCTGAAACAGGTCCAGGCGACGGTGCAGGCGGCGCGCGAGGACCTGGTCCGCCGCGAAGCCGCCGCCGAACATGCCCGCGAGGCGATCGAGCGTCTGACCCGGGAAGTCCGCGAGGCCATGGAGTGCCCGCCGCAGAAGGTGCTCGAGGTCGCGGGTCTGGAGCCCGACGCCGAACTGCCGCCGCTGGACGACTGCGAGCGGAAGATCGAGCGGCTGCGCCGGGAGCGCGAGAACATGGGTCCGGTGAACCTGCGGGCCGAGATCGAATCCCAGGAGGTGCAGGAGAAGCTGGACACCCTGGCCGCCGAGCGGGCCGACCTGGAAGGCGCGATCCAGCGCCTGCGCCAGGGCATCGGCAGTCTGAACCGGGAAGCCCGGGCGCGGTTGCTGGAAGCCTTCGAGACCGTCAACAAGCATTTCGAGAAGCTGTTCCGCCGGGTCTTCGGCGGCGGCGAGGCGCGGCTGGCCCTGACCGAGGCCGACGATCCGCTGGAGGCCGGGCTGGAGATCATGGCGAGCCCGCCGGGCAAGCGCATGCAGATCCTGACCCTGCTCTCGGGCGGCGAGCAGGCGCTGACGGCGACGGCGCTGCTGTTTGCGGTCTTCCTGACCAACCCGGCGCCGATCTGCGTGCTCGACGAAATCGACGCGCCGCTGGACGATTCCAATGTGGAGCGCCTCGCCGACCTGCTGGATGAACTCGCCGGCCATGGCGGCACGCGTTTTCTGGTGATCACCCACAACCCGATCACCATGGCGCGGATGGACCGGCTGTTCGGCGTCACCATGGCCGAGCGCGGCGTGAGCCAGCTGGTCTCCGTCGACCTCGCCCAGGCGGCGGCGCTCAGGGAGTCCGCATGACGCTGCTGGAGCACGAGGGCAAGGCGCCCCGGATCGATCCCTTGGCGCGGATCGCACCGAATGCCGTCATCTGCGGCGACGTCACCGTGGGCGCCAACACCTCCGTCGGCTTCGGTGCGGTGCTGACCGCCGAATCGGGCCCGATCGCCGTCGGCGCCAACTGCGTGATCATGGATACCGCTGTGCTGCGCGGCGTGCGCGGCGCGGCCCTCGTCATCGGCGACAACGTCCTCGTCGGCCCGCGCGCCTGTCTGACCGGCTGCCGGGTCGGCCACAACGTCTTCATCGCCACGGGGGCATCGGTCTTCAACGGCGCGGTGATCGGCGCAGGCGCGGAGGTCCGCATCAACGGCGTGGTCCACATCCGCACGGTGCTGGCCGAGGGCGCGACCGTCCCCATCGGCTGGGTGGCGGTCGGCGATCCGGCCCGGATCCTGCCGCCGGTGGAGCATGACGCCATCTGGGCAGTCCAGAAGGATCTGGATTTTCCGAAGGTGGTGTTCGGCGTCGGCCGGCCGCCGCCGGGCGGATCGATGATGCCCGACGTCATGCCGAAATATGCCGCCCGCCTCGCCGGCCATCGCGATGACGTCGAGGTAGGTTGAGCGCGCTTATCCGGCCGTCTTGCGCCGCCAGCGGAAGTCGCAGTGCGGCGCGCCCTGCATCCGGGTCTGGGTGCGGGTGAATTCCCAGCCCGGCCGGATGCGTTCTTCCGCAGCGAAGTCGACGCCGCAGGTCATCAGCGCGCCGATCTCGGGCTCCCCGATCGCGCGGAACCAGTCGGCGAAGGCGCAGCCGGTGATGTTGTGGCCATAGGCGTCGGGCGTATTCTCGACCACTTCCTGCTCGACGGGGAAGGCCGGCGCATTGCCGCCTTCGCCGTGTTCTTCTGAAGGATGGCTGTCCTCGACAAAACCCAGCTTCTCGCGCCAGGCGACATAATTCTGGGCGATGGCTTCGCCGACGATGCGGTGCGCCTCTTCCTTGCCGAGTTCCTGTTCCAGCCTTTTCACCACTGGAATGAGCATCCTGGCCTGGATCTTGGTGGCTTCGAGTATCGACGGTTTCATGGCATGGCTCCCCAATCGCTTTCCCCGGCGGCATCAGGGTAGACGATTGCGGAAGCGGGGCCAAACGCCGTCAGCGGGGCGGGCGGCCCTGCATCTCGATCTTCCGCACCGCGCCCAGATCGTCGACCCAGGGCAGGGCGGAGCGGCACCATATCTGCGTCCGCGGCGGCAGTTCGGCGCGCTGCCGCGACGTGCCGATGCGCAGCGAGACCGGCCCCGTGCCGTCGACATTGCCGCCGTGGATCGAGGTGCCGCATTCGGGGCAGAAGGACAGCGCGCGCCTGTTCCCACTCTCGGCGGTCTTGACGTAGACCTTCATCTCGCCGGTGAGAATGCGCAGGTTCTCCCGCGGCACCATGACCGCGACGCGGAAGGCCGTGCCGGAGTTGATCTGGCAGTCGGTGCAGTGGCAGACGCCGACCTTTTCCGGGTCGATATCCGCCTCGTAGGTGATATGGCCGCAGAGGCAGCCGCCGTCGATCTTCATCTCTCCTGCCCCCCTCAATCCATTCTCAGCCCGCCGTCGACGTTCAGCGTCTGTCCGGTGACGTAGCTGGCGTCCGGGCCGACGAGGAACGACACGGCCGAAGCCTGCTCGGCGACGTCGCCCTGGCGGCCGAGCGGGATCTGGCGGCGCACGCCTTTCTTGATCCGCTCGAACTCGGTGCCGGCGCGGCCGGCGGTGCGGCGGAAGGTGCCGTCCATCATGTCGGTGTCGGTCGAGCCCGGGCAGATGCAGTTCACCCTGATGCCGTGGGGCGCCAGCTCGACTGCCATCTGCTGGGTCAGGCCGATCACGGCGAACTTGGTGGCGCTGTAGGCGCCGTAGTTCGGCATCCCCACCCGGCCGGCGGTCGACGACAGGTTGACGATGGCGCCGCCGTTGCCCGCCTCGACCATGGCCTGCGCCGCGGCCTTCGAGACCCGGTAGACGCCGTTCAGATTGACGTCGACCGTCCGCAGCCATTCGGCGTCGTCGATCTCCAGGATCGGCGTGTCGCCCGCGCCGCTGGGCACGCCGGCATTGTTGATCACGGCGTCGAGCCGCCCGAACTCTGTCAGGGTCGCCGCGATCATGGCGTCGACCTGCTTCTGGTTGGTGACGTCGCAGTCGACGGCCAGCGCCCGCCGGTCCATCGCCCGGATTTCCTCGGCCAGGCTCTCGGCGCCCTGCCAGTCCATGGCGCGTTCGTGTTCCGGAAAGGTCGACGGATCGGCCTTGCGCGCCGAGACCACGACGTCGAAGCCGTCCTGCGCCAGCCGGAGCGCAATGGCCCGCCCGATGCCGCGATAGCGGGCCGCGCCGGTGACGATGGCGACCTTGTTCTCCGATGTGTTCATGTGCGCGCCTCCCTTCTCCGACTATAGGCGACCAGGAACGGCCCGGCGACGGCGCAGGCGAGACCGACAAGGAACAGCGGCGTGATGGTCTCGCCCAGCAGCACGGCGCCCGCGGCGGTCGCGGCGATGGGGCTGAGTGGCACGTAGATGGCCGCGCGGGTGGGTGAAAGCCGTCTCAGGCCGTAATTGAACAGGCCCATGGAGCCGGCGCCGCCGAAGACGGCGAGCCAGGCGAACCACAGCCAGTCGTCGCCCGTGTAGGTCGCGAGCACGTCCGCGGGTCCCTCGGCCAGCGACCAGGGCAGCAGGAACAGGCAGCCGCCGGTCATGGTCAGGATCGAGATCGCGAACAGGGAATGGTTCTGGTAGAGCCGCGCGGAGAAGGCGTTGTAGGTCGCGCCGCAGCAGACGGCGAGAAAGAACAGCGCCTCGCCCAGGAAGCTGTGGCCGCCGACGGCGGGGCGGAATGCCGCCTCCCCCACCGCGAGCGCCACCCCGGCGAAGGAGAGGACGGCGGCGGCCGTCATTACCCATGACAGCCGGTCGCGCCCGCCGGCGGCGGCGATCAGCATGGTCAGGATCGGGATCAGCGCGAAGATCACCGCGCCGCGCGCCGCCGGGATCTGCTGCAGCGCCGTGTTCACGAACAGGTGGAAAAGGCCGAATTGCAGCATGCCGAGGACGAGCGACAGGGCCAGCGCCTTCGGGCCGATCCGCCATTTGGAGAGCGCGAGCGCGAAGGGCAGCAGCGTCAGGGCGCCCAGGACATATCGCGCGAGCCCCAGCGTCGCCGGTCCTTCGTGGTCCGCCATGATCGCGCGTGCCGCGACGAAGGATGTGCCGAGGAAGACCACGGCGAAGAACAGCGCGATATGGGGCAGGACCCGGTGCAGGACGTCGGGTGGATCGGCGGCGGCAGTCATGGGCGGGAAGTCTCGCCGCTCGCCCGCGGCGTGTCATCACGAATCCCGGTCATGCATGGCGGCAATGCTGAGAACCCCCTCCCGTTTCCACTGTTGTGGAAACACCCCTCCCCCTTGACCAAGGGGGAGGGATGGGGCGGGGGATCGTCCCCTCTGTTCCGCATGGTCGACCGATGTACTAGGCTGCAAGCGTTCGGCAGCTGGGAGGGTGCGATGGAAGAGGATGCCTGGGGCAACGCGGTCACCGCGGCGAGCGCTGAGGCGGCGCGGGCGCTGGACGAGACGGCGCTGGCCTATATGGGATTCCGCCTCGACACCGGCGCGCATCTGAAGGCGGCGCTGACCGCCGATCCGGAGATGCCGCTGGCGCTGATCTACCGCGGCTATTTCTTCCTTCTGTTCTGTCATCCGGCGCTGGCGCGCAAGGCGGCCGAGACCCGCGAGCGGTTGCTGCCGATGGCCGAAGGCGGCGCGCTCAACGCCCGCGAGAGGCTTCATTTCCGCGCCCTCGATCTCTGGGTCGACGGCGACATGCAGGGCGCCAACGACGCCTGGGAAGCGGTCATGCTCGACTGGCCGTTCGATCCCATGGCAATCCGTCTGGCGCATTACACCAGCTTTTACATGCGCGGCGGCACGGCCATGCGCCGGCAGTCAGCGCGCGTCATCCGCGACTGGGCCGGGCGGGATCTGCCCGGCGCGGGCTTCATCCACGGCGTCCACGCCTTCTCCTGTGAAGAATCGGGCGACTATGCGAACGCGGAGCGACACGGCCGCATGGCCGTGGAGATGAATCCGGCCGACATCTGGGCGACCCACGCCGTCGCCCACGCCATGGAGATGCAGGGCCGCCACCGCGAGGGCATCGGGTGGATCCGCGCCAACGAGGCCGACTGGAACCGGACCAACAATTTCCGCTTCCATGTCTGGTGGCACCGTTGCCTCTACCATCTGGAGCTGGGCGAGCACGACGAGGTGCTGGCGCTCTACGACCGGGCCGTGAGGGCCGAGAGCACCGATGAGTATCTCGACATCACCAACGGCGTCGCCATGCTCTGGCGGCTGGAGCAGGAGGGCGTGAACGTCGGCGGCCGCTGGGACGAACTTGCCGACCGCTCCGCGGAGCGCGTCCACGACCACATCCTGTGTTTTGCCGACATGCACTATGTCATGGCGCTGGCCGCCGCCGGGCGCGAGGCCGAGGCGAAGGACATGATCGCGGCCATGCGCGACGCTTCTGACGGCGACTTTTCCAGCCAGGGCGAGGTCTACCGCCGGATCGGCCTGCCGCTGGCAGAGGCGGTTGTGGCCGCCCGAGCCGGTCGCCACCAGCAGGTGCTGGACACGCTGCTGCCGGTCCGCGAGGACATCGCGCTGGTGGGTGGCAGCCACGCCCAGCGCGACGTCTTCGAACGCACGCTGCTGGAAAGCGCGCTGGCGGCCGGCAAGGGGGCGCTGGCGCGGGCGCTGGCGGCCGAGCGGGTCGACGCCAAGGCGACCAGCGCCTATGGCTGGCGGCGCTACGCCGACGCGCTGGACCTCTGCGGCGACGCCGAGGGCGCGCGTGCCGCGCGGGCGGAAATGGCGCGCCTGGCCGCCTAGCGCACCTCGACCGAGACCTGGCGTGCGTCGTAGACGCGGCCGTCGCGGAGCATCTGGACCCGGCCGCTGTAGACGCCGGGTTTCAAACCGCCGTCGGGCGCGCGGCGGCCGGAAAAGGCGAAGTACTGCGCCTGGTTCTTGGGGTGCGCGGGGCGGGTGTCATCGTGGAAGGCGCCGCCATCCGGGCTTTCGATCTGCAAGCGCATGACGTCGCCCTCGCGGATGCCGAAGACGTGGAACCAGACCACCAGCGCAGGGCTGCCCGGCTCGATCCGGGCCACCTTGGCGCGGCCCTCCTTGACGTCGATGTACTGGGGCGCATTGCCATAGAGGCCGGCGCTCAGAATGCCGCCCGGACGGTAGTCGAGCTGGGCGGTGAGTTCCCGATCCCAGAGTCCGTTGTAGTCGCCGCCGCACTGAATCTCCGGCTCGACGCCGCGGAAGGGGTCGACATCGGCGCCGTCCTTGCGCACCGCCAGATGGACATGGGGGAACTGCGCGGCGCCGGACATGCCGACAAGGCCGAGCGTCTGGCCCTTCTCGACGCGCTGTCCGGTGCGGACCCTGAGCGAGCCTTCGCGCATGTGGCAGTACTGGGTCTGCCAGCCGCCCGTGTGGTCGATGACGACGCCGTTGCCGCATTCGCGACCCTGAACCGCCTCGCGGCCGCCGATCGAGGCGATGTCGATATCGGCCATGCCGTCGCGCGTGCCGCGGACGACGCCGCCCAGCGCGGCGATGACTTCGACGCCGTCGCGCATGGCTTGACGGTCGATCAGCCGGAAATCCGTGCCCTTGTGGCCCTCATAGGTGAGCGGACCGCAGGTGTAGTCGGCCGCATCCGGGCCGGGATCGATGTCCATGAACTGCTGGATGAAACAGGTGCGGTTGAGTTCGCAACGCAACGGCAGCCCCAGCGTCGGTTCATCCGCGGCCGCCGCCAACGCGGGCGCCGCCGCCAGGCCGAGGAGAAGAAGAAGCCGACCGATCATGCACACCTCACGCGATCTGGCGGATCGCGCGGGATCCGCGGCTGCTTCAGGCCGCCTGGGAGGCCGATCCGCTGGCCAGGACCGCGTAGACCGCGTCCGCCGACTTCGCCCCGCGAAGCTTCTCGCACTTGTCCTTGTCGCGCAACAGACGCGAGATCTTCGACAGCGCCTTCAGGTGGTCGGCGCCGGCCTGCTCCGGCGCCAGCAGCAGGAACAGCAGGTCGACAGGCTTGCCGTCGACGGCGTCGAAATCGACCGGTTCCTTCAGACGGGCGAACAGGCCGGTGATGTGGTCGACCTCCCCGATCCGACCGTGGGGAATGGCGACGCCGTCGCCGACGCCGGTCGTTCCCAAACGTTCGCGTTCCAGCAGCACGTCGAAGATGCGCCGCTCGTGCAGGTTTGTCTGGCCGGCCGCCAGTCGGGCGAGTTCCTGAAGCACGTGCTTCTTGCTGCCTGCCCTGAGGTCGATGACCACGGCGTCTGAAACCAGAATATCGGAGATATCCACTACGCTCACCTTGTGTTGTCGAGGCGAAGGCCGGAAACGGGCCCGTCAGCCGTCGCTGGGATCGATCCAGCCGATATTGCCGTCCGGGCGGCGGTACACGACGTTCAGCCGGTCATTGCCGAGATTGCGGAACATCATCACGGGGCTGTCGGCCAGGTCCATGCGCATGACGGCGTCGCTGACCGTGCAGGAGGGAATGTAGGCGCGGGTCTCGGCGATGACGGCGGGATGTTCGCCGCGGTCGGCCTCGGGCTCCTCGTCTTCCGTCTGCGCGGCGATGACGTAGTCCTGTGCGGCTCTTGCCGGCTGCCCGAGCTGATGCTGGCGGGCGTGGTGGTCGCGCAGGCGGCGCTTGTAGCGCCGAAGCTGTTTCTCGATCCTGTTGGCGGCGTCATCGAAGGCGCTGTGGGCGTCGGCGGCGCTGCCGCGGCTCTTCAGATAAATGTCCTGGCCCACGTGCACCTGGCAGTCGACGCGGATATCGCCCGAGTCCTTGGCGAAGGTGGCGCTGCCCTCGATGGCGTCGCCGAAATACTTCCCCACGGCGGCTTCCAGCCGCTCGGTCACGCGCTGGCGGAGCGCGTCGCCAAGGTCGATGTGCTTGCCCTGAATGGTGATGTGCATGGTACCCCTTCTTGGCCGGTACAGGTCTGTCGAACTCGATGGTCGGAGCCGGCGCTCGAAGCGGCGCGGACCTTAGGTAGGGCCGCATGACAAGTCAAGCTGGGTATCAGCGCGCCATGTCGAGCTGCATCCGCTTCATCCGGCGCCGCTGGACCGACGACGGAATCCGCAGGGCTTCGCGGTATTTTGCCACCGTACGCCGGGCGATGTCGACGCCGTCGGCGCGCAGTATCTCGACGATCCGGTCGTCGGAAAGCACGGCCTCCGGCGTCTCTACCTCGATCAGGTCCTTGATGCGGTGACGCACGGCCTCGGCGGAATGGGATGCGCCGCCGTCGGTCGCCGGGATCGAGGCGGTGAAGAAGTATTTCATCTCGAAGATGCCGCGTGGCGTGCCGATGTACTTGTTCGAGGTCACGCGGCTGACCGTGCTCTCGTGCATGCCGATCGCGTCGGCGATGGTGCGCAGGTTGAGCGGCCTGAGGTGCTGGACGCCGTGGGCGAAGAATCCATCCTGCTGGCGCACCAGTTCGGTCGCCACCTTCATGATCGTGTTGGCCCGTTGCTCCAGGGACTTCACCAGCCAGTTGGCGTTGTTGAAGCAGTCGGTCAGATAGGTCTTGTCCTGCGCTGTCCTGGTGGCGGCGCTGATCTCGGCGTAGTAGCGGTTGTTGACCAGCACCCTGGGCAGGGTCTCGGGGTTGAGTTCGATCTGCCAGCCGCCGTCGGGCTTCTGGCGCAGCAGGACGTCGGGGATCGCCGTCTGCGCCTCTTCGGTCTCGAACTGCCGCCCGGGTCGCGGGTCGAGGCGTTTCAGTTCCCGGATCATGTCCGTCAGGTCTTCCCCGTCGACCCCGCATTCGCGCAACAGCGCCGGGTAGTCCTGTCTGGCCAGCAGGTCGAGACGGCCGACCAGGGCCTTCATCGCCGGATCGTAGCGGTCGAGTTCCTGCAACTGCAGCGCCAGACACTCCGCGAGGTCGCGGGCGGCGACGCCGGTGGGGTCGAAGGCCTGCACCAGCGCCAGCGCGTCTTCGACCGCCGCGGGCGCACAGCCGAGCCGCTCGGCCATTTCCTCGATGTCCTCGCGGAAATAGCCGTCCTCGTCGATGGAATCGATGATCGCCGCCGCGATCAGCCGCGCCTCGACCGAAGCCGGCGCCAGGTTGAGCTGCGCCGTGAGGTGGTCGCGGAGCGATTCGGAATTGCTGAGCGTGTTCTCCAGGCTCAGATCCATGTCGTCGAACTTGTGCGAGCCGCCGCCGCCGATCTGGCCGAGACTTCCGCCACCGCTGTCGCCGATATCGCCGCCGCCGGCGGGCGTTTCGCTCAACCGGTCGGAGGGGCTGTCGTTGCCATGGACGTCGTCATAGCCGGCGTCGAGGGCAGACTCCGCCTCCGCGCCGCCGCCCTTCTCCGCGTCGATCGACATCTCGCTCAGAGGCTCGTCGCCGAAGCCGTCGCCGCCGGCGTCCGCCGAATCGGACTCGGGTCGGTTGTCCGGCTCCGGCGCATCGGGGCCCGAGTCGTCCAACAGCGGATTGCGCTCCAGCTCCTGCTCGACGAAGGCGCTCAGCTCGATGTTGTTGAGCTGCAGCAGCTTGATCGCCTGCTGCAGCTGCGGCGTCATCACCAGATTCTGGCTCTGCCGGAGCTCGAGTCGCGTGGAGAGGGCCATCGCGCGGAATCCTAGAGGCGGAACCGTTCGCCGAGATAGACCCGGCGCACGTCGTCATGATTGACGATGTCGTCGGGCGTTCCCTCCATCAGGACCCGGCCGTCATGCAGGATGTAGGCGCGGTCGATCAGATCGAGGGTCTCGCGGACATTGTGGTCGGTGATCAGCACGCCGAGGCCGCGATCCTTGAGGTGGAAGACGAGGTCGCGGATTTCGCCCACCGCGATGGGGTCGATGCCGGCCAGGGGCTCGTCGAGCAGCATGAAGGACGGCTGCGAGGCCAGGGCGCGGGCGATCTCCACGCGACGTCTTTCGCCGCCCGACAGCGCCACCGACGGCGTTCGCCGCAGATGGGTCAGGGTGAACTCCGCCAGCAGATCCTCGAGCATCTGCTCGCGCTGATCGCGTTCGCGTTCCACCACCTCGAGCACGGCGCGGATGTTCTCCTCCACGGTCATGCCGCGGAAGATCGACGCCTCCTGGGGCAGGTAGCCGATCCCCAGCCGCGCCCGGCGGTACATGGGCAGGGTGGTGATGTCGTGGCCATCCAGGCTGATCTGGCCGTAGTCGGCCGAGATCAGGCCGGTGATGATGTAGAAGCACGTGGTCTTGCCGGCGCCGTTGGGGCCCAGCAAGCCGACCGCCTCGCCGCGCTGCACACCGATGGAAACGTCACGCAGCACCGGGCGCTTCTTGTAGCGCTTGCCCAGATTACGGGCGCTGAGTCCCGGGTTCTGGTGCACCAGACGCGGCCGTTCCTGATCGATGTCGTTGCGGGTCGCCATGACGTGGAGCTAATCCCCCTCAGGCCGGAAGATGCCCTTGACCCGGCCGCCGCGCTCGGCGTCGAGGGTGGAGACGCCCGTGTTCAGGTCCATCACCAGGGTCTGGCCGGTCAGGACGTTGTCTTCGCGGAAAAGCTGCACGCCGCCTTCCAGCCGTATGCGGCCGGCGTCCACGTCGTAGACGCCGCGGCGGCCGGTCGCGCGCTCGCGCGAGGTCAGCACCACGACGCTGCCCACGGCCTCGAGCTTCGAGATGGCGCCGCCGACATCCGCGCCGCCGGAGTCGCCCTCGCGGTAGCTGACGCGCAGCTCGTCCGTCCTGAGGGTCATGCCGCCCTGCACGGCATCCACATTGCCGGTGAAGATGGCGATCTGCTGATCACGCCGGACCTCCAGGTTGTCCGCCTCGATCTCGATCGGGGCGTCGGGATCGCGCTGCAGCGCCTGCTGGGCGGCCAGGGGCGACGACAGCAGCGTCAGCGCCAGAAGCAATGAGAGAGGACGCCAACTCAATTCTTCTCTCCATTGGGCTCGACCACCAATTGAACGTTACCGCGCAATAACAGAACGTTACCTTCCTCGAGGATCTCGAAGCTGTCGGCCCGGAAGCGGCCATAGGGACCGTGGCCGGCGACCCGGTCGTCGCCCCGGACTTCGCCGCGGCCCATGTCGATGGTCGCCTTCGGGCTGTGGATCTCGTTGCCCTGGTCGGTATAGAGCGAAACGTCGCCCGTAAGGTCGAGGCGGTCGGCCGCCCGGTCGAAGACGCCCGAACGGGCCGACATGTGCATCCAGACGCCGCCGTCCGTGGTGGTGTCGCCCTCCAGGGCGGAGAGATGGACCATCGTCGGCACCTCCGGATCCTGCACCACCTTGTCGGCGGTGACGTTGAACGACCGTTCCCCGCCACTGACGAAGCGGGCGTTGGTCATGGTGGAGCTCTGGGAGCTGACGTCGACATCGGCGAAGTCGATGGGCAGGCCGTTGCGGCGTTCGGTGAACTGGGGCCAGATGATGATCGTCGCCACCAAGGCCAGGGAGACGCCGATCAGGAGGTATTTCAGCAGCGCGACCCGGCGGCTGCGGCGCGCCGACGGCGCCCCCACCTGATCCTGGCGCGGCTGCGCGGTCCAGTGGCGCTTCGGTCTTTGCCGATCCAGGACGGAATCGGTCACTGTACGCCCGTCCGCAGGCAGTCGTGTATGTGGACCAGACCGGCCGGCCGGCTGCCATCGACGATGAACAGGCTGGTGATCTTGCGGCGGTTCATGTGGCCCACAGCCTCGGCGGCCATGGCCCCGAGCGGCAGGGTGAGAGGATTGCGCGTCATCACGTCCTCCACCCGGCAGGCCAGCAGATCTCGCTTCTCCTCCATGCCGCGGCGCAGGTCGCCATCGGTGATCAGCCCGCTCAGGACGCCCTCGCCGTCGACGATGCCGACGCAGCCCAGGCTCTTCCGAGTCATGACGATCAGGGCGTCGGACATGCCTGTGCCCTCCTCCACCAACGGCATGCGCTCGCCGGTGTGCATCAGGTCGTCGACCTTCAGCAGCTTGCGGCCAAGCTTGCCGCCGGGATGGAAGCGGCGGAAGTCGTCGGCGGTGAAACGCCGCTGATCCAGCAACGCCACCGCCAGCGCATCGCCCAGCGCCAGCATCATGGTGGTCGAGGTGGTCGGCGCCAGCCGGTTGGGGCAGGCCTCCTCGACGGGCGGCGCCACCAGAGCCACGTCCGCCGCGTCGCCCAGCGAGCTCTTCTCGCGGCCGACCATGGCGATGACGCTGATGTCGTTTAGTGCGGCGAAATCCAGCATGTCGGCCAGCTCGCTGGTCTCGCCGGAATTGCTGAGGCAGATCATGATGTCGGCGGCCGTGACCATGCCCAGATCGCCGTGGCTGGCCTCGCCGGGATGGACGAAGTAGGCCGGCGTGCCCGTCGACGCCATGGTCGCCGCGATCTTGCGCGCGACATGGCCGCTCTTGCCCATGCCGGTGACGATCACCCGGCCCTGGGTCTCGAGGATGAGGCCGACAGCCTTCCGGAACGGCTGGCCCAGCGAATCGGCCAGGGCCGAAAGCGCAGCAGCCTCGGTCTCGATGACCCGGCGGCCGACGTCGACGATATCCTCGGATGCTGCCGGAATTCCGGGCCTTGTCTGATCGGCCATGCGATCAGCTACTCCATGTCCCCGCGCCGTTGGCGGACGCTAGTCAAGATTCATGCCAATAATGGCGACTATTGCTGGCCATGGCAATGGATTGCCGATGAAGCTGTCTGCTTCATGAATGGGCAAATATGTCGGTCTCCGGCCAGCCCGCAAGGTCCAGCGCCGCGCGCACGGGCAGGAAGTCGAAACAGGCCTGGGCGATATCGGCCCGCCCTTCCCGCGCCAGCATCGGCCTCAGCGCCGCCACCAGCCGATGCAGATGCAGCACGTCGGAGGCTGCGTACTCCATCTGCGCCTCGGTCAGTTCTTCCGCGCCCCAGTCGGAGGACTGCTGCTGCTTCGAGATGTCGACGCCCAGCAGCTCGCGGCAGAGATCCTTCAGGCCGTGGCGGTCGGTATAGGTGCGGCACAGCCGGCTGGCGATCTTGGTGCAGAAGACCGGCGCCGTCTCGGCGCCGAGGCCTTGACGCAGCGCTGCGATGTCGAACCGGGCGAAATGGAAGATCTTCAGCACGGAGCGGTCGGACAGCAGCGCCTTGAGATGGATGGCCTCCGGCCCGCCCGGCCGGATCTGGACCAGATGCGCGTCGCCGTCGCCCGCGGAGAGCTGCACCAGACAGAGCCTGTCGCGCATGGGGTTCAGGCCCATGGTCTCGGTGTCGATGGCGACGCTGTCGCCGAAGCTGATGTCGGAGGGCAGGTCGTCGCGGTGCAGGTGGATGGCCAAGGCTCGGACTCCTGACGGCTCGGTGATCGGCGGCGGCATCGCCATAGCATGGCGGCGGCCGCCGGGCCAAGCGCCGCAGAGGGCGGCGGCCCGATTGCCAAGGCGCGCGCGTGGATGTAGACCGGGCCGGAGAAACAAGGGCCTGACGGCGGGAGTGGGCAATGCGTGGCAAGCGGGTCGCGGTATTCGGCGGATCGGGTTTCGTGGGACGGCATCTGGTCAGGCGACTGGCTCAGGCCGGCGCCCAGGTCACGGTGGCCGTGCGCGACCCGGAGGCCGCCCTGTTCCTGAAGCCGATGGGCGATGTCGGCCAGATCACCCCGCTCTACGCCAACATCCGCAAGCCGAAGACGGTTCAGCGCGCGGTGGAGACCGCCGACATGGTGGTCAATCTCGTCGGCGTCCTGCATCAGGGTGAACAGTCCTTCGCCGCCGCGCACGCCATGGGCCCGAAGCACATCGCCGAGGCCGCGGCGGCGGCCGGCATCGAGACCTTCGTGCAGATGTCGGCGCTGGGCGTTTCCACCGACAGTCCCTCGCTCTACGGCCGCACCAAGGCCGCCGGCGAGGCCGCGGTGCTGGAAGCCGTGCCGACGGCGACCATCGTGCGGCCGTCGGTCATCTTCGGGCCGGAGGACACTTTCCTGAACCGCTTCGCCGCGATGGCGCGGCTTTCGCCCGTGCTGCCGCTCATCGGCGGCGGGACGACGCGCTTTCAGCCGGTGTTCGTCGGCGATGTCGCGGACGCCTTCATGGCCCTGCTGCAGGGCCGGGGCGAACCGGGTGCGGCTTATGACCTCGGCGGACCCAGGATCTACACCTTCAAGGAAATCCTCGAATTCATCATGCAGGCGACGGGACGGCGGCGCCTGCTGGTTCCCATCCCCTTCGGCGTGGCCCGCATCCAGGGTGCGCTGCTGCAGTTGCTGCCCTCGCCGCCGTTGACGCTGGATCAGGTGAAGTCGCTGGAAGGCGACAATGTCGTGGAGGGCGGCAATCCCGGCTTCGGCGAACTCGGCATCGAAGATCTCAGCCTGATGGAGGCGGTGGCCCCGGCCTATCTGCAGCGTTACGCCCGCGGCGGCCGTATCCGCTCCCTCGATGTCGGCTGAGCTGCCCGGAGCGTGAAATTCCACCCTCGCCGGGATGCGGCGGCGGGCAAGGGTGTTGCCCAAACGCGTCAACAATATTGACGTATATTGCTCCGGCGGTATATGGAAGAGAAACAACAGGGTGCTTGCCAATCGGCGCGGGCATCGCCATAGTCCGCCGTCCGCAGGCGTGCAAGACGCGCCTGCGCAGGGGGGCGGGATAGGTCGGATGAGTCGGTGGCCAGGACGCCGCCGCCTCGTGTCGAAGCACCCCTGTCATATCAAGCGCATAAGTTGCGACCGCCGTCGGGCCGACGACGGCCGTGCTCGAACAGGCACGCCAGGCCCGTCGAGCAAGGCAGTCGAAGGAAGATGACGGAGTTTGCATGACGCGACAGACTGAGACGCCCCGCGCCTTTGGCCTGCCGCCCCGCCAGGGCCTCTACGATCCGAGCCGGGAGAAGGATTCCTGCGGCATCGGCTTCGTGGTCGATATCAAGGGCCGCAAGTCGCACGACATCGTCAGCCAGGGCCTGCAGATCCTGGTCAACCTGACCCATCGCGGCGCCGTGGGCGCCGACCCGCTGGAAGGCGACGGCGCAGGAATCATCATCCAGATTCCGCACGCCTTCTTCGGCGAGGTCTGCGGCTTCGAGCTGCCCGAGCCGGGCCATTACGGCGTTCTCAACGTCTTCCTGCCGAAGGACCGCGACGTCCGCATCCTGTGCGAGAACATCATCGACCGCTACGTGGTCGGCGAGGGGCAGCACATCCTGGGCTGGCGCGACGTCCCGGTGAACCGCGAGGGCGTCGGCGAGAGCGTGCTGCGCGTCGAGCCGACCATCCGGCAGCTGTTCGTCGGCCGCGATCCCGCGCTGGCGGATCAGGACGCCTTCGAGCGCAAGCTGTTCGTGATCCGCAAGCAGATCGCGAACGAGGTCCGCAAGGTCGAGCACCCGTCGGCGGCGCAGTTCTACGTCACGTCGTCCTCCAGCCGCACGGTCTGCTACAAGGGCATGCTGCTGGCCGGCCAGGTCGAGAGCTATTACGAGGACCTGCAGGACGCGCGCGTGGTCTCCGCGCTGGCGCTGGTGCACCAGCGCTTCTCCACCAACACCTTCCCTGCCTGGGCCCTGGCGCATCCGTTCCGTCTGATCTGCCACAATGGCGAGATCAATACCGTTCGCGGCAACGTCAACTGGATGGCCGCACGCGGCCAGGCGCTTGAATCGGAACTGCTGGGCAAGGATCTGAGGAAGGTCTGGCCGCTGATCGCCGAGGGGCAGTCGGACTCCGCCTGCTTCGACAACGCGCTGGAACTGCTGGTCGCTGGCGGCTACTCGCTCTGCCACGCCATGATGATGCTGATCCCGGAGGCGTGGGACGACAACCCGCTGATGGATGATGAGCGGCGCGCCTTCTACGAACATCACGCCGCGCTGATGGAGCCGTGGGACGGCCCCGCCGCGGTGGCCTTCACCGACGGCCGCCAGATCGGCGCGACGCTGGACCGCAACGGCCTCCGGCCCGCGCGCTACATCGTTACCACCGACGACCGCGTGATCCTGGCCTCGGAGGCCGGCGTGCTGCCTGTGCCCGAGGACGAGATCGTCCACAAGTGGCGGCTGCAGCCGGGCAAGATGCTGCTGATCGACACCGAGGAAGGCCGCATCATCTCCGACGACGAGATCAAGGCCGAACTGTCACGGAAGCACCCCTATCAGCGCTGGGTCGAGGAGAGCCAGCTCAAGATCGACGATTTGCCGCCGGCCAGCGCGCCGATGCGGCCCAACCACTCCACCCTGCTCGATTTGCAGCAGGTCTTCGGCTACACTCAGGAAGACCTCAAGTTCCTGATGCAGCCCATGGCGGAGACCGGGGCGGAGGCGATCGGCTCCATGGGCAACGACGTGCCCATCGCGGCTCTCTCGTCGAAGGGCCGGCCGCTCTACAACTATTTCAAGCAGCTCTTCGCGCAGGTCACCAACCCGCCGATCGACCCGATCCGCGAGGAACTGGTCATGTCGCTGCTCTCCTTCATCGGGCCGCGGCCGAACCTGCTCGGTCTGGGCGAGGGCGCCCACAAGCGCCTGGAGATGTCGCAGCCGATCCTGACCAATGAGGATCTGGAGAAGATCCGTCACATCGAGGATGTGCCGACCAACGCCTTCCATGCCCAGACCCTCGACGCGGTCTACCCGGCCGAGGACGGCGCGGACGGCATGCGCAAGCGCATTGCCGAGCTTCAGCTCGAGGCGGAGGAGTGCGTCCGCCGGGGCGAGAACATCATCATCCTCTCCGACCGGCACGTGGACATGGACTCGATCCCGATCCCGGCGGTGCTGGCGACGTCGGCGGTACACCACCATCTGGTGCGCACCGGACTGAGAACCTCGGTCGGCCTGGTGGTCGAGACCGGCGAGGCCCGGGAGGTCCACCATTTCTGCGTGCTCGCCGGCTACGGCGCCGAGGCGATCAACCCCTGGCTGGCCTTCCAGACGCTCTCCGACATGCATCCCGGCATCGCGCCGGAGGACGAGCGGCGCCTGCACAAGAATTACATCAAGGCCATCGGCAAGGGCATACTGAAGGTGATGTCCAAGATGGGCATCTCGACCTATCAGTCCTATTGCGGAGCGCAGATCTTCGACGCGGTGGGCCTGTCGTCGGCCTTCGTCGCGGAATACTTCCCCGGCACGCACACCCAGATCGAAGGCGTCGGTCTGGACGTCATCGCCACCGAGACGGTCGATCGCCACCGGCTGGCCTATTCGGACGCCCCGATCTACCGTACCGCGCTGGACGTGGGCGGCGACTATGCCTTCCGCGTCCGCGGCGAATCCCACATCTGGACGCCTGAGACCATCAGCCTGCTGCAGCACGCCGTGCGCGGCGGCAGCCAGGACCAGTACCGGGCCTACGCCGCCTCGGTGAACGATCAGAACAAGCAGTATCTGACGCCGCGCGGCCTGTTCGAACTGCGCTATCAGGACGAGCCCGTGCCGCTGGAAGAGGTCGAATCGGCCGCGGAGATCGTCAAGCGGTTCTCGACCGGCGCCATGTCCTTCGGCTCGATCAGCCGGGAGGCGCACACCACGCTGGCCATCGCCATGAACCGCATCGGCGGCAAGTCGAATACCGGCGAGGGCGGCGAGGAGCCGGAACGCTTCGTGCCGAAGCCGAATGGCGATTCCGAACGTTCCGCCATCAAGCAGGTGGCGTCGGGCCGTTTCGGCGTCACCGCGGAGTATCTCGTCAACTCCGACATGATGCAGATCAAGATGGCCCAGGGCGCGAAGCCCGGGGAAGGCGGTCAGCTTCCCGGCCACAAGGTCGACCGGGTGATCGCGCGGGTGCGCCACTCGACGCCCGGCGTCGGGCTGATCTCGCCGCCGCCGCACCACGACATCTACTCGATCGAGGATCTGGCGCAGCTCATCTACGATCTGAAGAACGTCAATCCGGACGGCGACGTCTCGGTCAAGCTGGTCTCCGAGGTCGGCGTGGGCGTGGTCGCCGCGGGCGTTTCCAAGGCCAAGGCCGATCACGTGACGATCGCCGGCTACGAGGGCGGCACGGGCGCCAGTCCGCTGACCTCGATCAAGCACGCCGGCAGTCCCTGGGAGATCGGGCTGGCCGAAACCCAGCAGGCGCTGGTGCTGAACCGGCTGCGCAGCCGCATCGCCGTGCAGGTCGACGGCGGCCTGCGCACGGGCCGCGACGTCATCGTGGGCGCGTTGCTGGGCGCGGACGAATTCGGCTTCGCCACCGCGCCGCTGATTGCCGCGGGCTGCATCATGATGCGCAAGTGCCATCTGAACACCTGCCCGGTGGGCATCGCCACCCAGGACCCGGAACTGCGCAAGAAGTTCACCGGCACGCCCGAGCACGTGATCAACTACTTCTTCTATGTGGCCGAGGAAGTCCGCGAGATCATGGCCCGGCTCGGTATCCGGAAGTTCGACGATCTGATCGGGCGCACCGACCTGCTGGACAAGAAGAAGGCGATCGATCACTGGAAGGCCCGCGGGCTGGACTTCGAGCGCCTGTTCTTCCGGCCCAGGGTCGCCAGGGACGTCGCCATCTACAACTCCGAACGCCAGGCCCACGACATCTACGAGATCCTGGACCGCAAGCTGATCGAAACGGCTCAGCCCGCCCTGACCGACAAGAAGCCGGTGCAGGCGGAGATGCCGATCAAGAACACCGACCGCACGACCGGCGCGATGCTGTCGGGCGAGGTCGCCAAGCGCTATGGCCATGCCGGGCTGCCGGAGGACACCATTTCCTTCCGCTTCACCGGCACCGCCGGGCAGAGCTTCGGCGCCTTCCTGGCTCGCGGCGTCAGCTTCGAGCTGATCGGTGACGGCAACGACTATGTCGGCAAGGGTCTGTCGGGCGGCCGTATCTCGATCTATCCGAATCCGAAAAGCCGGATCGAGCCGGAGACCAGCATCGTCGTCGGCAACACCGTGCTCTACGGTGCGATCGCGGGCGAGTGCTATTTCCGGGGTGTCGCCGGCGAGCGCTTCGGCGTGCGCAATTCGGGCGCCACGGCGGTGGTCGAAGGCGTGGGCGATCACGGCTGCGAGTACATGACCGGCGGCGTCGTCATGGTGATCGGCCCGACGGGACGCAACTTCGCCGCGGGCATGTCGGGCGGCATTGCCTATGTCCTTGACGAAGCCGGCGACTTCTCCCGGCGCTGCAATCCGGAAATGGTCGACCTGTCGATGATCGATCCCGAGGACGTTGCGCCCGGGGGCGATATCGGCGATCACCTGCAGCATGACGTCAGCCGCATCCGTGAACTGCTGGAGCGGCATGCGCATTACACCAACAGCCGGCGCGCCAGGGCGCTGCTCGAGGATTTCGAGGACACCCTGACCAAGTTCGTGAAGATCACCCCGCGTGACTACGCGCGGGCGCTGACCGAGCTGCGCGCCGCGGCCGAGGGCGCCGACGAGACCGTCCCGGCCCTGGCGGGAGACGACTGATGGGCAAGATTACCGGCTTCAAGGAGTACCAGCGCAAGGACAGGGTCTACCGTCCCGTCGAAGAGCGCATCCGCCATTTCAAGGAGTTCGTCGTCCCCCTGCCGGAGGACGAGCTGAAGATCCAGGGCGCACGCTGCATGGATTGCGGCATTCCGTACTGTCACACCGGCTGCCCGATCAACAACATCATTCCCGACTGGAATGATATGGTCTATCGCGGCGACTGGCGCGAGGCGACCGAGGTTCTGCACTCGACCAACAATTTCCCGGAGTTCACCGGCCGCATCTGCCCGGCGCCGTGCGAGGCGGCCTGCACGCTGAACATCGACGACAACCCCGTGACCATCAAGTCGATCGAGTGCGCCATCGCTGACCGCGCCTGGTCGGAGGGCTGGGTGGAGCCGCAGATCCCGGCGCACCGCACCGGCAAGTCCGTCGCCGTGATCGGCTCCGGCCCGGCCGGACTGTCGGCCGCGCAGCAGCTCGCGCGCGTCGGCCACAAGGTCGACGTCTACGAGAAGAACGCCCGCATGGGCGGTCTGCTCCGCTATGGCATTCCGGACTTCAAGATGGAGAAGCACCTCATCGACCGGCGCATCTCCCAGATGCAGGCGGAAGGCGTGACCTTCTTCGGCGGCATGAACATCGGCGTCTCCAAGCCGGTCGAGGAGCTGATGGCGAAGTACGACGCCGTCATCCTCGCCGGCGGCGCCGAGCATCCGCGCGACCTGCCGGTGCCGGGCCGCGAACTCGACGGCGTGCACTTCGCCATGGACTTCCTGCCGCAGCAGAACCGCCGCGTCGGCAAGGAGCGGCTGGACGTGGACAAGGAGATCCTGGCCACCGACAGGCACGTCATCGTCATCGGCGGCGGCGACACCGGCTCCGACTGCATCGGCACCAGCTTCCGCCAGGGCGCGAAGTCGGTGACCCAGCTCGAGATCATGCCGGCGCCGCCGGAGAAGGAAGACAAGGGCCTGACCTGGCCCAATTGGCCGCTGAAGATGCGCACCTCTTCCAGCCAGGCCGAAGGCGCCACGCGCGATTTCTCGGTCATGACCACTCAGATCAAGGGCGAGAACGGCCATGTCACCGCGATCGAATGCGCCCGCTGCGAGGGGCCGGACAAGGGGTTCGCCAGGATCGAGGGCACCGAATTCGAACTGAAGGCGGATCTCATTCTCCTGGCGATGGGCTTTGTCCACCCGGTGCTCGAGGGCATGATCGAGAACCTCGGCGTTGCGCTGGACGAGCGCAAGAACGTCCTGGCGGACACCGAGAGCTACAGCGCCTCGGTCGACAAGGTCTTCGCCTGTGGCGACATGCGCCGCGGCCAGTCGCTGGTGGTATGGGCCATCCGCGAGGGCCGGCAGTGCGCCCGCGCCGTTGACGAGTATCTGATGGGCAGTTCCCTGCTGCCGCGCTGATCCGTCTCAGCCGCTGGCCACCTGGCTGGCGCCGTTCATCACGAACCAGCCGGCCAGGCCGAGGGCGCCAAGCCCGAGCGCGTTGGCGAGAATCACCATGACGCCGTCGCGTGCGGCCAGCCCGAGGCTGAAGACCACGATCGCCGCCGACGGAAGGGCGACGCCGAAGGGCACCAGCGCCAGTGGATACATCGTTGCCGCCATGGCGATGCAGAATATGGCGCCCAGGCGGCCGAATATGCCGTCGGTCAGGGTGGTCAGACGGTGCTTCAGGAAACGGTCGATGAAGCGCGCCACGGGCCGCGACTTCTGCACGAGTGTCTGCAGCTTGCTCTTGGGAAAGCGAACACGCTGCGCCCGGTCGGGCAGCCAGGGATGGTCCGCGCCGACCAGCATCTGCAGGGCCACCAGGACGATGATGGTGGCCGTCGCGATCGACACGCCCGGGATCGCGCCCGTGGGGCCCAGCGCCACCAGGCCGGGCACCAGCAGCAGCGGGGCGAAGGCGCGCTTGTCGAAGGCGTCGAGCATCTCGCCGACGGAAACCTGTCTGCCGTCCGCATGATCGAGCAGTCGGTCCAGCACCTCGGTCAGGGATTCCGGTTCGCCGCCGCCCGCCGCGCGGCCGCGCGCCCTGCCGGGAGAGGCCGCCTCCATCGTCATGGGATTCCGCCGAGCCAGAAGGCGACGCCGACACTCACACCGCCAAGCAGATAGGCGGCGGTGACGAATGCGCCGTCCCGCGCCACCAGTCCGAGACTGTAGACGGCCACCGCCGCGGAAGGCGCGGCGACGCCGATCGGCATCAGAGCCAGCGGGAACATCAGCAGCCCCATAAGCACGCACAGCAGTCCGCCCGCGCGGCCGTAGACCCCGCGGGTCATGTACTCCATCCGCTGTGCCAGAAGGCGGTCGACGAACCGCGTCACCGGCAGCGACTTTTCAATGATCTTTCTCAGTTTCTGCGCCGGCAGCGTCATGCGCAGCAGGCGTCCGGGCAGCCAGGGGTGATTCCGCCCGAACAGGATCTGGCCCCCGATCAGGATGTAGATTGCGCCGGCCGTCACCGAGATGCCCGGAATCGCCCCAAGCGGCGTGATGATGATGACCGCCGGGATCAGCAGAAGCGGCGCAAAGCCGCGATGGCTGAACGCTTCGAGCAGGCTTCCGACCGAGACCTTCTCGTGGTGATCGGCCTGCTCTGTCAGGCTCTGGAAGACAGTCGTCAGGCCTTCGCCGCCCTCGTCTCCGGAAGGATCACGCCGCGCCTGACCCTCCGACTGGTACGTATTGGAACTCACGACTTGCTCCCCCGTCCCTTGCGGATCTTGTTCTTGTACGGGCCGTGGACCGGCTGTTGAGGGAGATCGTGTCGGGGAGGGACTGGATCAAGTGCCGGGAGTCAGCCCTCGTCGTCCCAGCGCCGCGTCGCGTTCTCGTCGCTGCCGCGGGCCTCGACCCAACGGGCGCCTTCGGGCGTCTCCTCGCTTTTCCAGAACGGGGCCTTCGTCTTCAGCCAGTCGATCAGGAACTCACAGGCCCGGAAGGCTTCGCCGCGATGGGACGAGGCGGCGATCACCAGCACGATCCGCTCGCCCGGCTCCATCCGGCCGTGGCGGTGGACGATCCGCGTGGCGTCGATGTCGAAGCGGTCATGGGCCTCGCGTTCGATCTTCTCCAGCGCTTTCTCCGTCATCCCCGGATAGTGCTCCAGAGTGAGCGCTCCGACGCCGCTCCCCTCCGAGAAGTCGCGGACAAGTCCGACGAAGCTGACGACGCCGCCGATGTCGCGCCGGCCTTCCAGCAGCGATTCGAGCTCGCGCCCCGGGTCGAAGTCCCCGCGCTGCACGCTGACGCTCAAGCCCGGCCTCCGGTCATGGGCGGAAAGAAGGCGACCTCGTCGCCCTGGGCGACGGCGTCGCCGGGGCCGGCTGTCTCCTGGTTCACCGCCGCGCGGATCTGGCCCGTGTCGGCGAAGGCGCGGGCGAAGCCGTCGCCCCGGCCCCTGAGGTGCTCGACCAGGTCCGCGACCGTGGCGACGCCGTCGGGCAGGTCGTAGTCCTCCTCGTGGATGCCGGTGCGTTCGCGGACCCAGGCGAAATAGAGCAGCTTCAAGACAGCGCCTCCCTGAAGGAAATGAATCCCAGTCTGTCGCCGGGCCGGACCGCCGTCGTCGCCTCGGGTATTTCGATCAGGCCGTCGCTGTCGGTCAGGGAATGGATGATGCCCGATCCCTGGCGCGGATGGCGGTCGGCGATCATTTCGTTGTTCTCCCCCTGGCGGAGCGTGCCGCGCAGCCATTCCAGGCGGTCGGCCTTGGAGCGCATTTCGAATCCCGCCGTCACCGGCCAGCGCCGCAGCGGCGCCGCTTCGGCGCCTTCCAGACGATCGAGCAGGGGCCGCACGAACATCAGGAAGCAGACCATCACCGCGACCGGGTTGCCCGGCAGCCCGACGAAAGCCGTGCCGCGAACATGGCCGAAGGCCAGCGGCCGGCCGGGCTTGATCGCCAGCCGCCAGAGATGCACGGCGCCCAGCGCGCCGACGGCGTCGCGCACATGATCCTCGTCGCCCGTGGACGCCCCCCCAGAGGTGATCACCAGATCGGCGCCCTCGGCCGCCCGTTCCAGCGCCTCGCGCACGGCTGCGGGACTGTCGGCGACGATGCCGTGATGATGCGCTTCGATGCCGATGCGCCTCAACAGCGCCATCAGCATCGGCGCGTTGGCGTCGTGAACGTCGCCGTGGTCGAGCGGCGAGCCGGCGGGCCGGATCTCGTCGCCGGTCGAGAGCAGGGCCACGTGTGGCCGCGCCCGCACCGGCAGATGCGCGATCCCGCCGGCGGCGGCCAGGGCCAGCTCGGCCGGTCCCAGGCGGATGCCAGCCTTCAGCAGCGTCTGGCCAGCTGCGACGTCCTCGCCGGCCCGGCGGCGGTTGGCGCCGGATTTCAGGCCGGCGGGCACCACGACGCGGCCCTCGGCGAGCGTCACGTCTTCCTGCATGACGACGGTATCCGCGCCGCGCGGCATCGCCGCGCCCGTGAAGATGCGCGCCGCCTCGCCCGGTTCCAGCGGCCGGGCCTCGGGATGGCCGGCGGCCGCCCGGCCTCTGAGCGTCAGTGCGGTCTCGCCGTCCGGGTCGAGATCCGCACCGCGAAAGGCGTAGCCGTCCACGGCGGCATTGTCCTGCGGCGGCGAGGCGGAGAGGGCGGTGATGTCCTCCGCCAGGACATGGCCGGCGGCGTCGGCCAGCGGGCGCGTGTCCGGTCCGGTCACCGCCGGTGTGCGGGTCCGGATCAGTTCCAAGGCTTCCGCCGCCCGCATCAGCGGCCCGCCGAAGGCGAAGCAGTCGTCGGTGATCTGGCTCATGCGGCCCGTCCCGGCCGGCGTGCGAAGCGCGCGGCGAACTCGGCGATGCCCTCGGCGTCGTTGAGGTCCAGAAGGGGCAGTTCGCCCGCTTCGATCGGCATGTCCGAAGCGATGGCGACGATGGCAGGGTCGTCGGGATAGAGCGGCGGCTTGCCGGTGGCGGCGCGATGGACCTCGATCTTGCTGTGCCCCTCGCGTTTGAAGCCTTCGACCAGAACCAGATCAACCGGGGCCATCCGCGCCAGGAGTTCGTCCAGCGTCGGCTCCGACGCGCCGCGCAGTTCGTGCATCAGGGCGAAGCGCTGGGACGAGGCCACCATGACCTCGCTGGCGCCCGCATCCCTGTGGCGCCAGGAATCCTTGCCCGGCGTGTCGACGTCGAAGCGGTGATGGGCATGCTTGATGGTGGAGACGGTCAGGCCGCGCCGCCGCAGCAGCGGGATCAGGGCCACCATCAGCGTGGTCTTGCCCGAACCGCTCCAACCCGCCAGTCCCAGCACCTTCATGGCGTGTCTTCCTCCTCCCGGAAGTGCGGCCGCGCCGCGCCCACATAGGCCCAGCCGGTCTGCACCGCCAGCGCGGCGGAAATCCAGAACAGCACCAGGCCCGGCGCACCGGCCTCGGGCGCCGGCAGCAGCAGGATGGTGAGCGCGGCCATCTGCGTCGCGGTCTTCCACTTGGCCAGGTTGGAGACGGGCATCTCCGCGCCGCGGAAGGCAAGGAACTCGCGGAGACCGGAGACGAACATCTCGCGGCACAATATGGCGATGGCCGGGATGACGTGGACGCCTTCCAGCCGGCCGTCCGCGGCGAGCATCAGGATCACGGCGACGACCAGCAGCTTGTCGGCGATCGGGTCCATGAACTGCCCCAGCTTGGAGCCGGCCTGCCAGCGGCGCGCCAGCAGGCCGTCGAACCAGTCGGTGACCGAGGCGAAGACGAACAGCGCGAGCGGCAGCCATGCCCGCCAGGGGTCCGGCAGGTAGAAGGCGGCGACCAGCGGCGGGATCACCGCGATCCGCGTCGCCGTCAGCAGGTTGGGAACGTGGCGGCGCAAGCCGCCATTTGCCGCTGTTTCAGCCATGCCCGATAGGTAGAGCAAGTTCGGCCGCTGCGAAACCGCTTCCGCGTCAATCGCGCGCGGCGGCCTTCTCCGATGCCTTGGCGCCGGACGAGGATTCCTTGTTCTGCTGCTCCAGCGCCTCGCCCCATTCGTCGAGCAGTTTGCGCCTTTCCGCCTCGGCGCGGCGCAGCAGGCGCTGACCGGCGATATCGACCCATGTACGGGCGATGAACGGTGCGATCACCAGCAACGACAGGCCGAGCCCGGCGGCGGCGAAGTTGATCACCAGGAATTCGCTGTGGAACAACAGCGCCAGGGCAGTATCGAAGTCGTTACCGCTGTGCCAGAGGTGATAGAGCGCCGGCAGCAGGCCGGCAATATTGAACCCGGCGACGGTGGAGATTGCGCCCGGCGCCTGAAGGCCGCGGAAGCAGCCCATGATGAATGTCGGCGAGAGATAGACGGCTACGACGGTGAAGCTGGCGGGCGCGATCGGCATCAGCAGGCCGGCCATGGCGAAGATCATGACCATGGTGGAACGCCCGCCGGCGGCGCGGGCGGGTCGCGCGCCGGTCTTCTCCCCGGTTTCGGCGGCCGCGGCGCTCACAGCAGTTCAATCATGGTGAAGTAGAACCCAGTCAGGAAGGCGAGCGACATGCTGAGCAGGCGCGCGTAGCGGTAGCCGCGGCGCTTGGCGAGGATGGCCTGGGCCGGGCCGTTGGCGGAGACGATGGCGATCAGATTGTCCAGCCGCTGCAGTCGGTCCTTCGCGCGCTCGAACTCGACGCGGTCCTGTTCGAGCGTGCGGTTGAGGTCCAGTTCTTCCAGCATGGCCGCCATGTCGCCGCGCTTGGCAAGGCTTTCGACCTTCTTCTCCACCACCATGCGGCGCAGCCGGCTGCGGATTTCCGAGGCGGCGGGCGCCAGGACTGCGACGAACGCCCGCGTCATGCCGGGCATCGGGTGGCGGTAGTGGCTGCGCTGGACCGAGGCGTAGAACTCGACCAGTGAGACCAGTTCCGCTGTCCTGGTCGTGTGCCTGGCGTCGAGCGCGCGCACCTCCTTCTCGATGTTCTTGTCCTGGGCGGCCATGAAGGCGGCCTCGTGGCGGCCGATCTCCAGGCCCGTCTGCGGGTTCTTCTCGGCGCGGCGGTTGAGCGCCAGCATCATCTCCGCCGGCGAACGCACGATGGCGTCCAGAACGCTTTCGCCGATGCAGGGCGTTCTGGGCAGCATTTCGTAGAGCACGCGTTCCAGGCCGTAGCCGCGCTTCTGCTCCTCCCGCATGATCGACTTGATCGTGCTGGTGACGAAGCCGGGCAGGGCCGCCCGCACCGCGCGGGAGCCCATGTTGCTCCACTCCTCCAGCAGCGGCGAGGACAGCAACTGGTTCAGGGTCCGTATCCGGTCCTTGTTGCCATTGCGGAAGGCGGTCCAGATCGCGCCCGGAATGCCCGACGGCGTAACCACCACATCGCGGAAACGCAGCGGCCCGTTGGGGTCGAGCGCGATGCACACGCGGGCGATGATCTCGTGACGGTCGGCGGCGGGACCCTCCCTTGTCGCTTCGCCGGAGAGGGCCGCCGTCTGGATCAGGTCGGCGGCGGTGTTGTCGTCCAGGACGTTGCGCGTCCATTTCAGCAGCCGCCCGGCCTCGATGCAGGCCATGGCGTCCTCGGGATAGGTATAGAGCGCCCAGGCAAGCAGTTCGGGGCTGTAGTAGTCGCGGTCGCGGAACAGGAAGGGGCGGATGGCGCGGCGGCCGCCGATGGTCGGGCGCGGCGCGTCCCAGCTGCCGGCGGCCCAGCTCTTCAGTTCCTCACTGGACCATCGCATGATCGCCTCGTCGGTCAGCGTGCCGGCGAACAGCGACTGCAGCGCCGCCGCGAACTTGCGGCGCTGGAGCAGGCATTCGTAGGATCCGCGCGTCACCTTCGTGGACAGGATCTCCTGCGCGCTCATGCCCTTGCAAGGCATCTCGCCGGTCAGCAGATGCAGCGCCGCGACGCCCAGCGCGTAGCAATCGTCGGCCGCGACGCCTTCGCCGCGGGCGCCTTCGGTCGCCAGCGCGGAGGAGATCGGCTCGTAGACCATGGGCTGCTGCTCGCCCGGCAGGTTCACCACGCACTGGTCCAGGATGACGTCGCCTCCGCGGTCGACCAGGATGGTGTCGTGGCGGATCGCGCGGTGCAGCACCGCACGGGCCTTCATGTCGACCATGGCGCCGATTACCGCGGGCAGGACGGTCTGGATCAGGTCCTTTTCCGGCACGCCGCTCCGGGGATAGCGCGACAGGATGGGGACGGCATTGCGCCGGTCGAAGACGATGGCGAAGAAGTGACGCCCGTCGTTCAGCATCACCGTGCCGGACGCCTGGGGCAGCCGCATGTTGCGCGGCTCCTTGGTCATCAGTGTGTCGGCGGCGGACTGACGGACATGGACCCCGGGCTTGCAGAGCAGGGCGTAGTATTCGTCGGCGCCGCTGAGCTGGTCGGTGACGGCCACCGCGTCGGCGCCGGGCAGGGACAGATGCGGCAACGCGCTGCCGACGTCGAGGCGGAAACGGTCGCCCAGGATCAGGCCCCGTCCGTCGTCGATATAGGGTGCGTTCTGTGTGTGCTTCTTTCCCGACACGGCGCCGTCACTTGTCCAGGAATACCGCCTGTATTCGACAATATTGTCCTGAAGGAAGCGTTAAGCCCGCGATTGTTGACCGGCGGTCATTTAGGTAACAGACTGCCATTCGAACAAGAATGCGAATGCATGCCATGGCCGGGAGGAAACGGATGGCGACCCAACACCTTTACGCGATGCCGGTCGAGCAGACGGGCTGGGAGTTCGACGGCGCGACCGAGATCAGTTTCACTTGGGAGTACGATGACGAACGCGCCGCCCTGCTGGCGCTCTACGACAAGGGCAAGAAGCAGCAATGGGACGCCGCGGAGCGGATCGACTGGACCCAGGAGGTCGACTGGGCCAATCCGATGGCGCTGCCCGACGAGCAGATCCCGATCTATGGCACCGACGCCTGGAACAAGATGAACGAGAACGAGCGCGCCGAGCTGCGCCGCCATCTCCAGGGCGCGACCCTCAGCCAGTTCCTGCACGGCGAGCAGGGCGCGCTGATCGCCACATCCAAGATCGTCGCCACGGTGCCGGACGCCGATTCCAAGTTCTACGCCGCCACCCAGGTGATGGACGAGGCCCGCCACGTGGAGGCGTTCTCGCGCCTGCTGCACGAGAAGGTTCAGCTGGCCTATCCCATCACGCCGGGGCTGAAGTCCCTGCTGGAGCAGGGGCTGAGCGACCGCCGCTGGGACATGACCTATCTGACCATGCAGATCCTGATCGAGGGGCTGGCGCTCGCCGCCTTCCAGCGTCAGCGCGACCATTCCGGCAACGATCTCGTCCAGGCCGTCAACGCCTATGTCATGCAGGACGAGGCGCGCCACGTCGCCTTCGGCCGGCTGGCGCTGCGCGATTTCTATCCGGAACTGACCGAGGCCGAGCGCGACGAGCGGGAGGAGTTCGTGGTCGAGGCCTGCTACCACATGCGCGACCGCTTCAACCAGATCGAGGTCTGGGAGAACCTGGGCTTCTCCCGGGAACAGATCGCCGACGCCGTCGGCACCAGCGAGGTGATGGCACAGTTCCGCCAGCGGCTGTTCACCCGCATCGTTCCGACAGTCAAGGACATCGGCCTGTGGGGCGAGCGCGTGCGCAAGGCCTATCAGGACATGGGCGTGATCCAGTTCTCCGAGATCGACGCCGAGGCGCTGCTCGACGCTGACAACAAGGTGGCCGAGGACTTCGACGCGAAGCAGTTCGTCAGGGACGGCGTCAGCGGCCAGATTGCGGCGGCGGAGTAGCGCCCGCCAGCCAATGCCCTACTGGGACGACCGCCAGCCGGGGCGGTCGGGCGCCGTGTGGTTGCCGTCACACCTGCGGCGGGGCTCCGCCGAGCGTTGAGAGTTCGTTAACCCTGCGCACGCTACCGTAGGTAATTGGTTGCCACGGTCGAATGCGAAGGCCTCACCCGACATGAACCAGATGAGCGCGCAGGGCGTCCTGCGCTTCAGCGAGCGGCGCGCCGCACCCCGTTTCCCCATCCGGATGCCGGTAAGGATCCGGGACCGGGAAGGCCGTGTCACGGAAGCGATGGCGATCAACATCTCGACAGGCGGCATGCTGATCGCGCCGGCGCAGGCGCACGTGGCGCCCGGCGGCGAACTGGCGCTCGACATCGGCGATGTCGCCCACGGCGTCATGGCCCGGGTTGCCGGCCATCGCAAGCAGGGCACGGGCCTGCAGTTCGTCGACGCCCACGAGGGCGAACGCCTGGCGCTGACGCTGTCGGAACTGGCCCAGCGCTCCGCCTGAGCGAAGCCGTTTGCCGCCCCGGGCGGCAGAGGCTAAAACCAGCCCATGAACAGGTTGCTGCAGCCGCCGGGATGGCCCCGGCCCAAGGGTTACGCCAATGGCGTGGCCGCGCGCGGGACGATGGTCTTCGTCGCCGGCCAGATCGGCTGGACGCCCGAAGGGGTCTTCGAGACCGACGACTTCGCGGGCCAGGCCCGTCAGGCCTTCGAGAACACGCTGGCGGTGCTCAGCGAAGGCGGCGCGTCGCCCGAGCACATGGCGCGCCAGACCTGGTACGTCACCGACAAGCGCGAATATCTCGACAATGCCCGGGAGGTCGGCCAGGCCTTCCGGGACGTCTTCGGCCGCAACTTCCCCGCCATGGCGGTGGTGGAAGTCACGGCGCTGGTCGAGGACCGCGCGAAGATCGAGATCGAGACAACGGCGGTCGTCCCCGACTGAGGACGGCCCGGACGGGAGTGAATGACATGAACGCGGACACCACGCCGACCCGGAAGCCCGAGGCGAGCTTCAACTGGGAGGATCCCTTCGACCTGGACGGGCAGCTTACCGAAGACGAGGTGATGGTCCGCGACATGGCGCGGAAATACGCCCGCGAGAAGCTGCTGCCGCGGGTCATCGAGGCCTTCCGCGAGGAGAAGACCGACCGCGCGATCTTCAACGAGATGGGCGAACTGGGCCTGCTCGGCTCCACCATCGACGGCTATGGCTGCGCCGGCACCAACTACACCACCTACGGCCTGATCGCGCGCGAGATCGAGGCCATCGATTCCGGCTACCGCTCGATGATGAGCGTGCAGTCCTCGCTGGTGATGCATCCGATCCACGCCTTCGGCACCGAGGCCCAGCGCGAGAAGTACCTTCCGAAGCTGGCGAGCGGCGAGTGGGTCGGCTGTTTCGGCCTGACCGAGCCCGATCACGGCTCCGATCCCGGCGGCATGAAGACCCGGGCGAAGTCCGTGGACGGCGGCTACCGCGTCAGCGGCTCCAAGATGTGGATCTCCAACGCGCCGATCGCCGACGTCTTCGTCGTCTGGGCCAAGACCGACGACGACAAGATCCGCGGCTTCGTGCTCGAGAAGGGCATGGAAGGTCTCACGGCGCCGAAGATCCAGGGCAAGCTCTCGCTCCGGGCGTCGATCACCGGCGAGATCGCCATGGACAACGTCTTCGTGCCCGAGGAGAACCTGCTGCCCCACGTGCAGGGCCTGCGCGGGCCGTTCAGCTGCCTCAACAACGCCCGTTACGGCATCGCCTGGGGTGCGCTCGGAGCGGCCGAGTTCTGCTGGCATCGGGCGCGGGAATACGTCCTCGACCGCAAGCAGTTCGACCGCCCGCTGGCGGCCAACCAGCTGGTCCAGAAGAAGCTGGCGGACATGCAGACGGAGATTTCCATCGGCCTGCAGGCCTGTCTCGCCGCCGGCCGGATGAAGGACGAAGGCCGCTGCCCGCCGGAGACGATCTCCCTCATCAAGCGCAATTCCTGCGGCAAGGCGCTCGATATCGCGCGCATGGCCCGCGACATGCACGGCGGCAACGGTATCCACGAGGAATATCACGTGCTGCGCCACGCCATCAATCTGGAGACCGTGAACACCTATGAGGGCACGCACGACGTCCACGCGCTGATCCTGGGCCGCGCCCAGACCGGCATCCAGGCGTTCTTCTAGTGGAGCGAATCTAACTCTTGGTGCCCGCGTTTGACGGCTTCGATGATCCTGTCGGGATCGGCGGTCCAGACGAACGGCCTGGGCTCCTGGTTGTGCTCGGCGACGAAGCGATTGATGGCGGCCTGCAGGTCGACCAGCGAATGGAACACGCCGCGCTTCAGGCGACGCTTGCTGAGCCG
>NZ_PIGG01000039.1 GCF_002924445.1 Minwuia thermotolerans | reverse complement strand
GTCGGCGGGGGTGTGACGCTCGATCAGGTTGAGGAAGCGGATGAACTCCTGGTGGCGGTGACGTTGCATGTTGCGCCCGATGACGGTGCCGTCGAGCACGTTCAGCGCCGCGAACAGCGTGGTCGTTCCGTGGCGCTTGTAGTCATGGGTCATCGTGCCGGCGCGGCCCTTCTTCATCGGCAGGCCGGGCTGGGTCCGGTCGAGCGCCTGGATCTGGCTCTTCTCGTCGACCGAGAAGACGAGCGCGTGCGCCGGCGGGTCCATGTAGAGGCTGGAGTGGGCCCCTCGGGCCGGACACGATCAGGCGACATCTTTGACCGGCGGCCGGGCGTGCTGTTTCTCGTACTGTTCAGGGCTGAGGTAGCCAAGCGATGAGTGGAGGCGCTTGGCGTTGTATTTCTCGATGAAGGCCGGGAGCTGCTCCGCGACGTCCTCTGCGGTCTCGAACTCGAGCGGGTAGACTCCTTCAACCTTCAGGGTCTTCATGAGGCTCTCCATCATTGCATTATCGTAGGGATTGCCGCGCCGTCCCATCGAGCCGACGAGCTTCGCCTGGTGAAGGCGGTTGCGGTACTTCTCGGCGGCGTACTGGGAACCGCGGTCCGTGTGGTGCACGCAACCGGGCGGGGGACTGCGCAGCGTGATGGCCACCTCGAGAGCCGCCAGTGTCAGCCGCGCATCAATCCGGCGGCTCATGGCGTAGCCGATGATCCGTCGGGACCAAGCATCCATGATGACGGCGGCGTAGACGAAGCCGACCCTCACGGCCACGTAGGTCAGGTCAGCGACCCAGAGCTGGTCCGGACCGTCGACAATCATGTCTCTCGTTCTGTTCGCGAAGATCGGCCGGTCGTGGTCACTGTCGGTGGTCGTGACGTAGCGGCGCCGACGTCGGGCGTTCAGTCCGTGCTCACGCATCAGCCGCTTTACCTTCTTGTGATTCACTACCCAGCCCTGCTGGCCGAGCGCCGCCTGCACCCGACGCCAGCCGTAGGCCTCGAACTCATCCTTGATGGCGTGCATCGCCTCGACCAGCGCAGTGTCATCGACTGCTCGCTTCGGCGCGTCGTAGTACAAGGAACGCGCGATCCTCATCAGACGGCATCCTTCCGCGACGGATAGGCCGCGGGGCCTGCTATCACGGACATGGGCTCGTTTGTCGGCCGGGGTCCGAGCCGCTGAGCCCCTTTTAAAAACTCCAGCTCGAGCGCCTGCTTGCCGACCAGGCGCTCGAGCGCGGCGATCCGCGCCTCATAGACCTGGATCAGGTCCGCCGCCTGCGCATCGTCATCGAACGTGCCGGCTTCGTACTTCTCGACCCAAACCCGGATCAGGTTACGGGAGATGTCGTGGCGCTTCGCCAAGCCGTGCAGGGTCTCGCCGGCCAGGAACTCCTGCGCGACCTGCCGCTTGAACTCGACGCTGTGGGATCGGTGTCTTGCCATGGCTTCCATCCTCCGAGAGCCCGGCTCACCAGGTCAATTCATTCGGCTCAAACCGTCCGGCCCGAGGGGCCCACTCCAGTTTTGCCGGGTCTGCGGCGCCGAGCCAGCTGGCAGCGCCGGCTCGGCTTCATCGCCTCGGCGCCGGAGCCGACATGGCGCGTCGATGGTCTGTGAGAGAACTACGGAATCGAGCTGATCTGAACTTGGCGGTGAAGAGCACGCTGGGTCGAATATTGTGAAGTCCGAGTCACTCGGCCTGCATCAAGCCCGGACTGCGGGGGCTGTTGGCTTTGTGTGGGCAGGGACAGTGTGGTGTCACCACCGGGTCGAAGCCCGACCTCTGGCTGCGCAATGGCACCATGCGAATTCCAATGGTCTTGCGGACGCCTCGTGCATGGCGATGTAAAGAAAAGCCTGCAAGATAGCCCGTTCAGGTTCCGTGGCATCAAGTTGACGGAGGGCGGGCGAGCTGCCGACATTGCCTAGAGAACGATGGCGGTTAGTATCTACCTTAGGAACGAGCAGCGACGCGGGGAGGAACCATGTTCGATCTTGTTATCCGCGATGGTCTTATCGTCGATGGGACGGGGAAGCCTGCTTATCGGGGCGATGTCGCAGTCAGCGACGGTCGGATAGCCGAAGTCGGTCGCCAGGCGGGCCCCAGCCGGCGCGAGATCCACGCCGGTGGCCAGTTGATCACGCCAGGCTTTGTCGATGTGCACACGCACTATGACGGACAGGCGACCTGGGATGCTCAACTCGCGCCGTCGTCCTGGCACGGCGTTACCACTATCGTCATGGGCAATTGCAGCGTCGGCTTTGCGCCAGTCCGTCCCGAACAGCATGACTTCCTGATCGAGATGATGGAGGGGGTCGAGGACATCCCCGGCATTGCTTTGCACGAAGGCATTTCGTGGGAGTGGGAGACCTTTCCCGACTATCTCGACTATCTGGATCGGGTGCCCCGGACGATCGACGTGGGCGCCCAGGCCACCCATGCGGCGATGCGTGCATATGTGATGGGCGACCGGGGGGCGGCCAACGAGCCAGCGACTGAGGAAGACCTTTCCTCGATGACGCGAATGGTCCGCGAGGCGATCCACGCCGGAGCGCTCGGGCTCACCAGTTCCCGCGCCGACGTCCACCGCACCTCGAGGGGCGCACACATCCCGGGCTACGGGGTCGGCGCTGACGAACTCGTGGCGTTGGCCCAGGCTGTTGGTGAGACCGGCAAGGGCGCGATCGGCGTTAATCTCGACTTCCTCGACGAGGACGACGATTTCGGCTTGCTCCGCCGACTGAAGCGTGTTTCGAGCCGGCCAGTCTGGTTCTTGCTCGCGCAGATGAACGACGATCCGCAGAAATATGCCCGGCTGCTCGACCGGATGGCCCAGTCGACGGCCGAGGGGGAGGAGGTCCTCTGCCAGGTTGCCGGCCGGCCGATTGGCTTTCTTCTCGGACTGGAAAGCAGTCTCAACCCCTTTATCAGCCGCCCGAGCTACAAGCGGATCGCCGGCCTGTCGCTCGCCGAACGGGTGGTAGCGCTGCGCGACCCAGAGTTCCGCGCGCAGCTGATGAGCGAACGGCGGAGCCACAAGAGCGATATCATGCGAACGGTCACCACGCGCTTCGATCGGATGTTCCGCCTTGGCGACCCGCCGGACTACGAGCCGCCGGCCGAGGCGAGCATCGCAGCGAAGGCCGAGCGCGAGGGCCTGGACCCACAGGAGGTCGCGCTCGACGTGTTGCTGGAGCGCGACGGTCACGAACTCCTGTTCATGCCTGCACTCAACTACGCGGAAGGTGATTTCGGGGCGATCGAGCGGATGATGGCGCATCCCAACGCCATCCTCGGTCTCTCCGACGGCGGGGCGCATTGCGGCCTGATCTGCGACGCCTCGACCCCGACCTACATGCTGAGCCACTGGGCGCGCGACCGGAGCCGCGGGCCGAAGATTTCCCTCGAGGCGGCGGTGCGGAAACAGACCTCAGAGACGGCTGCGCTCTACGGCCTGAATGACCGCGGCCGGGTTGCCGAAGGCTACAAGGCCGACCTCAATGTGATCGACTTCGAGCACCTGCGCCTGCGCGCGCCGGAAATGGTTTACGACTTGCCGGCTGGCGGCCGGCGGCTGGTGCAGCGCGCCGAAGGCTTCCGCGCCATCGTAAACTCGGGCGAAGTCACCTTCGAGAACGGCGAGGCGACGGGCGCCATGCCGGGCCGACTGGTGCGCGGGGCCCAGGCGGCGCCTGCCACGCGATGACGGCGACACGGGCGCAGGGTGTAGACAGCTTGGGCGGCCGACCGTTCGAAGGTCTTCTGGTCCTCGACTTCACTCAGTTTGTGGCGGGACCGGTTTGTACCCGCGCTTTGGCCGAGTTGGGCGCCGAGGTCATAAAGATCGAGCTTGCACCGACCGGCGACCCTTCGCGTGGGCTGCCAGTGCTGCGCAACGGCCGGAGCGCTTATTTCATCCAGCAGAATCTGGGCAAGAAGAGCCTCTGCGTGGACATTCGCCAGCAGCGCGGTCTCGATCTCGTGGAGCGGCTCGTCGTGAAAGCCGACGTCATGGTCGAGAATTTCTCGCCCGGCGTGATCGGGCGTCTTGGCATCGGCTGGGAGGTGGTCCACGCGCTTAACCCTGACCTGATCCTGTGTCAGATTTCGGCCTTCGGCCAGGAAGGTCCGCTCGCCAACCTTCCGGGCTTCGACCATATCGGCCAGGCGTATTCCGGCATCATGTCGTTGATCGGTGATGCGGACGCGTCCCCGCCTTTTGTCGGGGCGGCGATTGGCGATGTTGGCGCCGGTGTATCTGCGCTCGCCGCACTGAACGCTGCCCTTTACGGTCGGCTGAAGCGCGGCGGTGGGGGAGAGAGAATCGACGTTTCGTTGCTCGACTTCTACTTCCATGGCCATGCCGTTGCCCTCGAGGCGTATACGGCGTCCGGCGGCGAGATCGAACATCGCCGCTCTGGCCCCGACCATATGGTGATTGCGCCGGCGGGCATCTTTAAGTCGCGCGAGGGACATGTCGTTCTGCTGCCCGTCGGCGAGGACATGTGGCACCGGCTGTTGCGGGCGATGGGCCGACTTGACCTCGCTGAGGACGAACGATTCCACGATAGCCCGTCGCGCTATGCGCACCGCCACGAAATTCGCCGCATCTTGGAGGCTTGGCTCGCCGAGCAGTCGAGCGACGCGGCGGCCATCGAGCGGCTGCAGGCCGAGCGCGTGCCGTGCGCCCCGGTGCTGACCATCGCCGACGCGATCCGCCATCCGCAACTCCTCGAGCGCCAGACCGTCATCGACATCGACGATCCGGCGCTTGGACCCTTCAAGGTCCCGGGCTCACTGTTCCGCCTCCCGGATCGGGGCGATCTGACCTCCCGCAAGGCGCCGGATCTGGGCGAGCACAACGGCGAGATCCTCGCCGAGCATCTCGGGCTGTCGGCGGCGGACATCGGGCAACTCGAGGCCGGGGGTGTGCTGAGGTCGGCCCCGGTCATCTGATGGCCCTTCGCCCTGGCTCACACGTCGTGTCGGCGCCGTCTCGAAGACGGAGGAGGCGCTGTGGCGACCTATCGGAGCGTCGAACGCTCGGCAAAGGCACGAAAGAACTGGGCGCACTGACGCGGATGCGAGAGCGTCATGCTGTGGCAGGCGCCGGCGACCACCTGCAGTTCGGCATGGGGCAATGCTCGATGGCGTGCGTTGCTTGACCTGAAGGGCCTGCTATTGGCTGCCGAGACTGCGCAAACGTGGCAGAACCGTATCGGCGAAGGCGCGCATGTGGTCGATGCGCTCCTCATAGTCGCCGACCAGGTCGAGCACGATGTGGCGAACGCCGGCCTCATAGAATCCGTTGAGTTGGGCTGCAATGTCGTCGGCGGTGCCGAGTGCGCAATACCGCTTCGCCGCCGCACGGAAATCCATATCATAGCGGATCGACAGGGTCTCTGTCGCCTTGTTGAGCGCGGTCTCGTAGTCCTTGTCGAGCCGCGCGAAGACGAGATGAGCTGTGGTGAAGTGCGCCAGATGGCGCTCAGCTTCCTCGTAGGCGGTCTCGATCTTGCGCAGTCCGTCCCGGTACATCTCTGAGGTCACGACGTAGCTCATCCAGCCCTCCGCCATGCGACCCGCCCGGTGCAACGCCGCATCGGACCGGCCGCCACACCAGATGGGAGGGCCCCCAGACTGTAGCGGCGGTGGCTGCATCAAGATGTCGTCGAACTTGAAGTAGCGACCCTGGTGACTGACGCGTTCTCCGCGCCACAGTTTTCGCAGCACGTCGATCGACTCGGTCAGACGCGCGCCGCGTTCGCCTCTCGGCACTCCCGCGACGGCGTAGTCGGTTTCAAACTCGCCGCCGACGCCCACCCCGAAGACGAAACGGCCGCTGGACAGCAGATCCAGTGTCGCGACTTGCTTGGCCACCGGTCCCGGATGCCTGAGCGGCAGCAGGTAGACCGCCGTGCCGAGCGTGAGGCGATCACTGTATGTTGCTGCCTGCGCCAGTTGTATCAGCGGATCAAGCATGGGAAGTGCGAAGGCCAGATGGTCGCCCACCCAGAGCGAATCAAAACCAAGCGCGTCGACAAGCTCGACGAAAGTCCGGCCGTCTTCCACCGACGGCTGCCAGGCAGAAGTCGCCGGTTCGGTCCGACGGTACATCGACTGGATGCCGAACTTCAGACCCTTTTCGAGGGGTAGTGGCACCTCTTTTCTCCAGTCTCACCCTTCACTGCGCATTCCGTCCGGGCCGCACCGATCGCACAATCGTACGACCGCCAGATGATGCGTGAGTAGCGGCCAACCAGACTCAGCTGCGGCTGTTCTGGAACCGCCTTCATTCGGTCGGTCATAGAATCGCTACGGCGTTCGCCGGTGATCCGACGCCTCCCGGCAGGTTCAGTGGGACAGCCCCAAACATGAACGTCCATCGGCCTGCGGCACGCAGCTCGGTCGTGAGGAGCGAAAAGTCGAGCATCTCCCCCAGGCAGAAGCCAAGCAGCGGTAGAATCCGCCGATGCAAAGATCCGACCTGCGGATCGCCCGGCATCATCTCCACCGCCGGGTTGTCGCATGCGAGCGCAGCCACATGCCAATTCCACAGCAGCCGAGCCATCGCTTCGGAGCCCTCGAGACCGGGGAAGGACGGGGCGTGGGCGTAGCGCTCGCGCCCGGGATGATCCATTGCGCGATAGCCCTCGACCCAGCCGAAATGCAGGCACAGGATGTCCCCTGTTTCGATCCGGACGTTCTGGCCGGCGGCCGTGGCACGAAGATCGTCTGCGGTTATCGGGCGCGGCTCGAGCGGATCGAGCGGCTCCCCCAAGCCTTCGAAGTATCCCGCGATGTCCAGCAACACCCCGCGGCCAAACATGCCATGCTCGGCCCATCGTTCTATACCGAGGTGGCCGCCGCCGGCCTCCGGTGTCTCTGTCATGCCGCCGTAATATCCGAACTCCCGGGCCCGAACATGCCGCAGGCCGTCCCATTGACTCGAGGCCTGCGGATAGAACGAGTCCATGCGGTCGTCCAGGTTGTTGCGATCGATGGAAAAGACCTCGTGCTGCAGTCGCCTGCGGCCATAAAGGGGCGGGTCGGGCTCGGTCAGGGGCAGCGACAGATTGATTGTCTCACCGCGCTCGACAGTCTTGATTGCAGCAAGTACGCGATCAGGCGTGAGCAGATTGATCGTGCCAAGTTGATCGTCGCGACCGAACACGTCCCAAGCGTGACGCATGCCGATCCGCTCGATCAATGGCAGGGCATCGTAGTCGGGCAGATCATTTTCCATCGATGTACATCTCCCATCCGATCGTATCGACAGGTCATTCCAACGTTGATGGCAGATAAAGGGCAAGGTCGGGCCAAACGGTCAGCAATGCCAGCATGATCAGGACAATCACGCAAAACGGCGCCGTGCCCCAGATGACATCCGATAGCTTGCCCTTGGAGATGCTCTGAAGAACGAACAGGTTCAGTCCGAGCGGCGGCGTGATCAGCCCCAACTCGATGAGCAGCACCAGAGCGACGCCAAACCAAATGAGATCGATCCCGTACGCCATCAGCACCGGTTGCAAGAGTGGAATCGTAATTACGATCATTGCCAGGCTGTCCATGATGCAGCCCATGATGATGTAGAGGACGAACAGCGCGATCAGGAACTCCAGACGGCTGAGTTCCTGCCCGACCAACCAGGTTGCCGCCTCGCCGGGGAAACCTGACAGGTTGATGGCGTAGGAGAACAAGAACGCAGCGTAGACGATGAACAGGACCGCGCCGGTGATCTGGGCACTTGAGACCAACGCCGGCCACAGCGAGCGAAAGCCGTGCGGGGACCAGATATATGCGATCACGGTCGCGCCCACGGCGCCAATGGCGCCAGCCTCGGTCGGCGTCGCCCACCCGAAGTAGAGCGAGCCGACAACGAAAGCGATAAGAATGGCGAAGGGCAGAAGATCGTTCGCGGCGCCGAGCATGCTGCCACTGCCCATGTCGAGCTCCGCCGACTCTTCTTCAGGCTTGACGGTGGTTGTCTGCGCCGCAGCTGCCTCGCGCACCCACTGCGGACGGATCCATGCCAAAAGCGCCACATAGACCATGAACAGCAGCACCAGCACGATGCCGGGGATGACGCCGGCAATGAACAGCTTCGCAATCGAAGTCTGGGTGAAGGTGCCATAGATGATCATGGCGACACTTGGCGGAATCAGGATGCCGAGCGTGCCCCCGGCAGCCAGCGTGCCGAGTGCGAGCCGTTGATTGTAGCCACGCTCCTTCAGATGTGGCAGCGCCACCGCGCTTATCGCCGCAGCGGTCGCCACGCTGGAGCCGCTGATCGCCGCGAAGACGCCGCAGCCGGCGATGTTGGTCTGCAACAGGCCGCCCGGCAGATGACGCACGAGCGTGTACATCCCGCGATAGACTCGATGGCTGAGGCCGCTTTGCATGACGATCTCTGCCATGAGTACGAACAGCGGCACGGCCGTCAGCGAGAAATTGTCCATGCTGCCCCAGCTGATCAGGCCGAGGGCATTGAACGACATCAAGCCGCCCTGCATGTAGAGTGAGATCAGCGCGGCAATGCCGATGGCAAAAGGGATCGCGGTTCCGGCGATCAATAGCGCCAAGAATACACCAAAGAGGACGATCAGCGACATGTCGCTATCGCTCCCTGCGTGTCGCGTCGAGGGCTACAATGACCGTGTCGGCCAGGCGGGCAGCCAAAACGATCGCCAGCAGAGTTGCACCTACCGGCATCATGATCTGAGGAACGAACAACGGCGTCCCGAGGGCCGTCGCCTCGCGCACGTCCCTCTCGAACGAGCTGATCACGAACATGACGAGATGCCAGTCAATGATCAGCGTGAGCGTCAGGCTCAGCAGATCAAAGACAAACTGCATCGCCCGCCGTGCCGTATCGCTGACATTGCCGATCAGGAACTCGATGCGGAAGAGTCGTCCGTCGGCAGTGGCTACGGCGAAACCCAGGAAGGAGGCGCCGACGAAAAGATAACCCGAAACGTCGTGAGCGAATCCGAGCGAGTAAACGAAGGCCGAGCGCAGGAAGACTTCGATCGTTACGAGTATGACGATGGCGAGGATAAACGCTCCTGCTATCGCCCGTTGGGCTCTGAACAACGGCCGTAGTCGGCTTGTAAGCGGGCCGTGGACGGCGACATCGCCGTCCACGTCCGCTCCCGTGCCATGCACCGGCGAAGAGGCCATTGCTCCAAGCCCGCTATCAGAGGGTCAGCGTCCGATCGCTTCGCGTAGTTCAGAAAGCGCTTTCTGGGCCGTGGGGCCGGTAGCTTCGGCCCATTCTTCCCAGTAGGGCTTCATTGCCTCTGTCGCGCGCTGGAGTTCTTCGTCGGTGGGCACGGTGATGACCATGCCCTGTTTTTCGAGCTGCGCGGCGACCTTCTTCTCGTCGTCGACGAAGTCCTGAGTCACATCTGGTGCCGCGTCCTGCGTCGCGTTGAGCACGATCTCCTGATGCTCCTGCGACAGGGCCTTGAAGGCGTCCATGTTGACGATCAGCATCGCCGGGAACTCGGTGACGGGCATGCGGTAGTTGAAATCAAGCATGTCCGACCAGATCTTGCCGCCACCGGAGCTCGCGGTCAGCACCGTGTCTATCGTCCCTCGCTGCAGCGCCGAAGGCACATCAGCGGAGTTGACGGAGAAGCCGGCACCGCCGAACGCTTCGACGAAGGCCGACTGCTGGGGCGAGTCGGTTTCCACTTTCCGACCCTGGAAGTCGTCGAGGCTGTCAAACTCCTCGGTCGAAAATACCATCTGCGCCGGCCAGTAATAGGGTGCCAATAGCAGGATGCCCTGCTCCGCATAGGCTTCGCGAATGTAGGGGACAGCGATCTCGCGCGCCTTCTGGAAATCTTCCTCGCTCTGCAATAACAGCGGCAGCTTGAGCAGGCCGATGAGCGGAATATTGCCAGCGGCGAAACCGTCGTCGCCGAACTGGACGATGTTGTCGCCGACCGCCTGGGAGATGTTGGTGTGCTTGATGGGAAGTTGGCCGCCCAGCTTGAGGCTGATCTTCAGTTCGCCGCCAGTCTTCTTCTCGATCTCGGTGAAGAGCTCTCGCATCGCGGGGACGTTCACCAGCGTCTCGCTTGGCGAGAATGTGTAGGCAGTCCAGTTTGTCTCCGCCGAAGCGCTTGTTGCTGCGAACGCAAGGCCAAAGGCGGCCGCGGTGATGATCCGTCGCATCAAATTTCCTCCCACTGTTGACGTTATCTGCCTGCTCGTGGGCGTCAGTACGGTCGCTTCGCATCAATGCGACGCGTTTCCCCGAACAGTTCGATTCAATTGGCCGCTAAAGGAACCTCGGCCTGGAACCGGCGGCGCTTTTCAAAATTATCGATTATCGATAAATTGGTGTCAATGTGTTTGAGTCTGCGGGCGCAGCGAGCCCAGAAGGGGAGTGAGAACTGATGTTGGTGAAAGGGCGAGAGATCCCTTGGAATACGGTCCCGGAGCTGTTGCGCGACAAGGCCGAGCGCTTCGGAGACGCGTTTTTCTGCGAGATATATGGCCGCCGATTGAGCTACGCCGAACTCGACCGGCTTTCGCAGGCTGTCGCGTACGGCTTGGTCGCCCATGACATCAAGAAGGGCGGCTGTGTCGCCAGCTACATGTACAACTGCGCAGAGCAGCTGTTCGGCTGGTTCGCTGCGGGCCGGGTGGGTGCCATATGGGCGCCCCTAAATGCGGCGCTGAGCGGCGATGACCTTGCCTATGCGGTGCGTGATGCTGGCGCCACATTGCTTGTCGTCGAGGACGAGACCTGGGATCGTATTGCTGCCATCCGGGAGAAGCTGCCCGAAAACCTTGTTCTGGTTGGTGTCGGTGAATGCGGCAAGGTCAATGGCGTCGTGCCTTTCGAGGAATTGATCCTGGAGGGCGGCGCGTTGCCCGAAACCGACATAGGTCCCGGCGATCCGGCGATGATCATTTACACGGGCGGTACCACGGGGCTGCCCAAGGGCGTGGTGCTGCCACACTTCGCCCACGTCTGTGCTGGTCTGCGATATGGCGAGGTGCTCGAGGCCCGGGCGGGAGAACGTCACTATTCGACATTGCCGCTGTTCCATGCCGGCGGCGTCCAGCTCGGCATCGTTGGCCCGCTGTTCAATGACATGACCGTTGTCATGGATCGCCGCTTCAGCGGCTCGGGCTATTGGCAGCGCGTGATCGAGGTTGACGCCGACGTGATCGACCCGATCGGCACGATGATGACCGTGCTGGCGCAGCAGGAGGAGACGCCTGGCGAACGAGATCACCATGTTCGGATTACCACGGGCGTCAGCGGCCAACTTCCCGAATCGGTGCCGGCGCGCTTCGCCGAGCGCTTTGGCATCGACATCGTTGATATCTACGGATTGACCGAGGCTGGGGGTGGCATGCTGACGAGCAACCGGCTCGGATATCAGGTACCCGATTCCGTGGGGCGGCCGCATGGTTGGTGCGAAGTCGCAGTCGTCGACGCACTTGACCAGTCGCAGCCGGCAGACGTCTCGGGCGAAATCGTCATGCGGCCGACCGTGCCCTTCAGCTTCATGCTGGGCTACCACAACAACGCGATCCTGACGGTTGAGGTCATGCGGAACCAGTGGCTGCACACTGGTGACATCGGACGCCTCGACTCAGCGGGCAATTTGTTCTTCGAAGGCCGCCAGGTGCACTGGCTGCGTCGGCGCGGCGAGAACATCTCCGCCTACGAGGTCGAGAATATTCTGAGCCAGCATCCAGCAGTCGAGGAGGTCATCGTCGTTGGCGTCCCCTCTGAACTCGGGGAGGAGGAGGTCAAGGCCTATGTGATGGCCAGAGCCGAGGCACCTGATCCCGTCGATCTCGTAGAATGGTGCGGGACACGCATGGCCGCGTTCAAGATTCCGCGATTCATCGAGTTCGTCGACGATTTTCCGCGTTCGGCGACCAAGCGGGAAGTGGAGCGGGGAAAGGTAAAGGACTGGGGGAACGCGAACGCCTGGGATCGCGACCGTGTCATGGGCCGGCTTAGCTCACAGGCGCAGGCCAAGAGCGGCGCCTGACAGGCTTCGCCTTGGCGAAACAATCTGCTAATGACCGCGTTCATTTCGCTTCGGCAGAGAGAACGGCTACGGAGTCGCGTATGGCAGATACAAACAGGTCCAGTTTCAAATTGGAGCGGGCGGGACCACGAACGCTGGCGGAATCCATAGCGGCCACCCTGCGCGATCGTATCCTGGCGCGTGATGTCGCGCCGGGAGAGCCACTGCTGCAAGGCCGGTTGGCGACCGAGTTCAGCGTTAGTCAGGCGCCGGTCCGCGATGCGCTACGCGTCCTCGCCGCGGAAGGGCTGGTGACACTGGAGTCTCATCGTCGAGCCGTCGTTTCGCGTATGAGCCCCGACGAACTGGACGAGATGTACTGTATTGTCGCTTCCCTGGAACAGAGTGCAGCGCGTCGGGTGGTCCCGACCCTGGATGCCGGGACGCTCGCGGATATGCGTCGGAATTTTTCGGTGATGGCGGAGAACAAGCATGACCCGATCGTCTGGTACCGGGCCAACGAAGCGTTCCACCGCGCGCTGCTTGCCGCCTCGGGGTGGTCGCGAATGCTGGAAATCTGCGATCACTGTCGCGGCAATATCGGGCGCTACGTCACCAATCCCGCGATATTCTTCGATTATGTTGCACGCTGGACGCAGCGGAATGGCGCTCTGCTCGAAGCCTGTGAGCGCGGCGACGCCGATGCGGCCGTCGCCGCGCTCGCCACAATGCACACAATCTCGATCAGTGAGATCCGCGAGAACATGGTGACTCAGTCGATCCCGCGTCGTGAGGCTGTCTGAGGGAGCTGAGAGACCGCCTACATGTGCGAGTACATTGGCTTGCCGGGTACCGGCAGGTCGGCGACCAGTACGGTCCCAGTCTCCGATTCGGTGATGAAAAGCTGTTTGTTGTCAGGGCCGCCATAGGCGACGTTGGTCGGCAGTTTGCCTGCGCATGAAACCAGGCGTGCGATAGGTACGGCGTGAGGGTCGAACAGCCAGACCTGGCCGTTGCCCGGATGAGCAATGGCAAGGTTGTCCTCGGTGTCGAGCGCCAGCCCGTCCGGCCCGATACCAGCCATCAGATAGGTGAACACGCCGACCTTGACGGCCTTTTCGTCAAGGAAAGGCACCCGCCAGACGGCATTCATCTGCGTGACTGCGACATGCAGTGTTGTCTCGGCGAGATTCATCACCAGCCCATTAGGACTCGGCACTTTGTCCAGGACGACCTCGAGACGACCCGCAGGCGTATAGCGCATCACTCGTCCGGCCCAGTCCTGCAAGCCTGTCATCTGGCCCTGATCGGTGAAATAGCAGTCGCCATTTTCGGCGAAGAACAGATCATTGACGCCTTTGTAGCCGTGGATCAGATCGGCTGGCAGAAACGGTGTCACCTTGCCGTTGACGGGATCGATCTCGACCAGTCCGTTCTGCTGGTCTGTGACGATGATGCGGCCATCACGGTGGATCTTCAGGCCGTTGGGCTGGCCGTCATAATCGGCGACCACGCTCCACTCCGCGTCGGGTGAGACGCGGAAAATGCGCCCGTGGGCAAGATCGACGAGATAAAGATTGCCATCGCGGTCGAAGGAGGGGCCTTCAAGGAACGAACCCATGCGTGCGGTACGTCCCAACACCCGGCCCAACTGATCGAGCCAGCGAGACGGCCGCTCCTCGGCCTGCAACTCCTCGGGGACCCGGGCAAAGACTCTGGTCTCGATATCGGGTGGTGACGGTAGCATGGTCTGACCTCCTGTGGGTGGATGGCTGCCCTCAGCTGCCAGGGAAAAGGCGGCTGAACTCGTCCGCATACTCGCTCTGCAGTTGGCGCTTGAGCACCTTCTCCAGATGATTGCGCGGGAACGGAGTGCGCCGGACAACGACAGCGCCGAGCCTCTGGTACTTCCCGAGCTGGGCATTGGCCCAGGCACGCAGATCCTCCGCGTCCAGAACGATGCCGGGGGCCGGGATGACCAGGGCGACTGGTGTTTCGCCCCACTTCGCGTGCGGCGCTGCCACCACGGCCACGTCGTCGACCGACCTGTGCCCTCGCAGAACGTCCTCGAGATCTGAGGCGAAGACGTTGAAACCGCCGGTGACGATCATGTCCCGCTTGCGGTCGAGGACGTAGACGCAACCGTCGGCGTCGAGGCGGCCAACGTCGCCGGTGCGGATGAAGATCCGTCCACGATGGTCGCGCCAGATGATATCGGCGTTCGCTTCGGGACGGTTGAGGTAGCCCTTCATCATCGTCGTGCCCCGCACCACCAGCTCGCCGCGCTCACTCTGCGGCAGCTCGTGGCCGTCGTCATCAATGACACGGAACTCCGCGCCGAAAATCGGACGGCCGACTGATTCAATCTTCTCGGGCAGCTCGTTCGGGTACTGTACGGTGCTGCCGCATTCAGTGGTTCCGTACATCTCGTGCAGTCGGTCGGGCAGCCGTTGCGACGCCTGCTCTTTTAACGCGCGTGAGAACTTCGAGCCGCCGACGACAACGCAGCTGAGCTTGGAGAGATCGAAGCGCTCGAGATCCGGGACGTCCATCAGCGCCTTGACCTGCGTCGGAACAAGCAGCGTGTGGGTGACTCCCTCCGCCTCCATGGTTTCGAGGGTGTGGTTGGCGTCGAACTTGGGCAGCAGCACGAGACGCCCGCCGGCGAGCAGCGTCGGGATCAGGTTGACCCAGGTCGCGTTGGTAGCCGGCGGTGTTGTGAGGAGCATCGTTGAGCCGCGCGTGATCTGGTAGCGGTAGCCCCAGCCCAGCGCATTGAACAGCCGCGACTCGTGGGTATGCACGATGCCCTTGGGCAGCCCCGTGGTGCCCGACGAGTAGATGACGTTGAACTCGTCCTCCGGCGCCGGCCATGTCATCAGGTCGCTCGCGTCGCCGCAGCGGAGTATCGACTCCAGCGAATGAAAGCCCTCGGCCTCGCCACGATCAACCAGTGTCAGGGGCCTGCCGATGCCGCGGGACGCAGCGAGTTCCCGGGCGGTCTCGAGGTGCGTCGGGCTGGCGGCGATGGCGCGTACCTCGGCGTCGTTGATCAGGCGCGCCAGCACGTCGCGTGTCTGCATCGGCGACAACGGGACAACGCTGATCGCGGCCTTGAGGGCCGCGAGTACAAGCTCGACGAATGGAACGCCGCTGTCGACCAGCAGCGCCAGCCGGTCGCCGCGCCGCATGCCGGCTTCCTGCAGATGTCGTGCGAGCGCGTTCGTGCGCGTGTGCAGTTCGTTCCACGTGACACGCTCGTCGAGCGACTGCACCGCCGTTGCATTGTGCATCGCCAGCGCATTGGCGTCCGTATAGGTGCAGACCGTGACCGGCTCGCGCTCGATCCACATTTCGAAGTCCTCCCCGATCGCCCGTTCCCGCATCCGGTACTCCAGCCCACGCGGGATTGGGCCCGTCCTTGACCCGTGCTACCGTACGCCGCATTCTATCGATTATCGATAATGCAACAAAGCCTTGTGCACGAATGGCGGCCCGTTGGCCGCCCGAACGCAGGCGGAGGAGGCGGCCCCATGAATATGCAGAGCGGCAAGGTAGCGATCGTCGGGGTCGGTGAGACACCCTTCATGCGGGCCAGCCCGAAGTCGCCGCTGGAGATGGTCGTCGAGGCCGCGCACAACGCGCTCGCCGACGCTGGACTGACGCCGCGCGACATCGACGGGCTGGTCGGCGTCTACAATCTGACTATCGACGAGGTTGCCGAGGCGCTCGGCGTCGAAAATATTGGCTTCATGTCGCGCAATGAGGCCGCCGCTGGCGCGTCGGCCGTGGGCGGACTCCTGCTGGCCCAGCTCGCTATCGAGGCGGGGCTGGCGACAACCGTCCTTGTGCCGTCTTCGATGAAGTCGTCGCGGCCGGGTGGCCCCTACGAATTCCACAAGCATGACCCCGACAAGGCCGACTACGAGATGCCGGTCGGCTACTACGGTCAGGCCGTGTACTTCGCTGCCATGGCGCAGCGCTACGTCCACGAACATGGAATGACCGAGCGTGAGCTGAGCGCTGTCGCGCGCTCCAGCCGCCAATGGGCATTGCTTAACGATAAGGCACAGAAGAAAAAGCCCCTCGACTTCGAGGGCTATCTCCAGAGCCAGATGATTGCAACGCCGCTGCGCGCCGCGGATTGTTGCCTGATTACGGATGGCGCCTGCGCGTACATCGTCACGAGTGTCGAACGTGCCCGCGACCTGCCGCAGCCGCCGGTGGTCGCCGCCGGGATTGGCATGGGCTTCCACAGAAAGCCGATGTCGGCCGTGCTGAGTCAGTCCGAGGACCTGCTCGACTTCCCGACCAAGCAGGCGGTGGAGCGTGCTTATGGCATGGCTGACGCGGCACCGAAGGACATGAAGTTTGCCCAGATATACGACTGCTTCTCGATTGCCTGCATCAACCAGGCTGAGCGCATCGGCCTGACCGAGCGCGGAGAGGGGGCCCGGCTCTTCGATTCCGGGGCCACCGCGCCCGGCGGCCGCATCCCGATCAACACCAGTGGCGGTCACATGGCGCACGCCTACGTCCCCGGTGGTGTGTTGATGGTCGAGGCGGTACGTCAGCTTCGCGGCGTTCGTGGTGAGGGCCAGGTGCCGGGCGCTGACATGGGCATCGTCTCGGGCTACGGCGCCGGCGCACATGCCGTCGCAATCCTGCGGAAGGACCATTGAGATGGGCGTTCCCCACCAGGCGCCCCGCTATATCAGTGAGGGCGGTGAGTATTTTTACGAATGCCTTTCGCGCGGTGAACTGCACTTGCCGACCTGCGGTGCCTGTGGCGCCCGTATCTGGTATCCGAAGCCGGTGGCGCCATGCCATCCGGGTGCGGAGGTGGAGTGGCGGCGCGCCTCCGATTTCGGGCGCGTTTACAGCTTCACTACCGTCTACCACAGCTTTCTGCCCGACGGCGACCCGTCAGATCTGCCCTACACAGTGATGCTGGTCGAGCCAGAAGATGCGCCGGGCGTGCGCATTCCAAGCCTGTTCGTCGACGCGGACGGGGGCGAGCCACAGATCGGAATTCGCGTCCGACTCCAGCCGGTGCCAGCGGACGGCTACTACGTGGCCGCCTACGCCCCGGCGGTCTAGGCGTTTCGGGAGGTCAGCCGCCCGGCGGCGGCAAGAGGCCATGCATCTGGAAGGTCCGGAACCAGCCACACATCATCGCCTCGGTGTCCATCGCCTCGTGGAATCCGGCCTGGCGGATCTTCACCGTGGAGACGAGCGGTGTAAAACCATCTTCGTCGCGATCGTAGCCCAGGATGTAGTCGGCGAAATGGAGCGACTGACCGACGAAGTCCGCCAGGGCTGGCGCTTTCAGGTCGTGGCGCGCCCGGATCCGGTCCCAAGCCGCAGCCTGCGGCGGTATTGTCTTCGCAAGCGACGTGCGCCGCGGCTCGCCTATCCCCGTGCCGAGGCTCTCGGCGATCGCCGGCCAGAGGTTCTCCCAGACGAAGACGTCGCCGTTGGTGATGTTGAAGACCTCGTTCGCCGCCGCGTCACTCTCGCCGGCCCAGTCGATGGCTCGCGCCAGCAAGCCGGAATCCGTCGCCTCCCATACGGCGGTCGCACCGCCCGGGTAACTGAACAGCTGGCCGGATTCGCGCGCCAGCGCGGCATATACACCGAGGGCGGCAATCAGGTTCATGGCGCTGCCAACAGACTCGCCGAAGATGAGCTGCGGGCGAAAGATCGTCCACGACCAGGGCTGACCCTGCTGGCGCTCGCGCAGGTAGTCCTCCTGCACCCAGTAGAAGCTGTGCTGGTCGTGCGCTTCCGAACGTCCCTCCCGCGCTGGCACGGGGAAGCGCCGCACGTGGATGCCGTAGGCCTTTGTGCCCTGCAGCAGGGTCACGTGCCGAAGGTGCCGAGCGGCGCGGAGCAGCGGCTCCATCAGGTTGACGAGCATCTGCCCGTTGGTCTCGGTGTGGTCGCGCTCGAGGCGACCGGCGACGAGGCCCGGCTTTTCGTACACGGCGGCGTAGACGACGTGGGTGACATCAGCCAGCGCGGCAGCGGCCTCGGCGCATCGCGCGGGGTCGGACAAGTCAATCGACACGAAGCGAGCCCCGTTGATGGCCGGCGGCGACCGACGCGAAATGACAGTGACGTCCGTTTCCGGCTGGGCGGTGAAATGCTTGAGTGCCGCGTAGCCGACCAGCCCGGAGGCGCCCGCGATCAGAACATGTCGGCGTGCCATGGCGGAGTCCTCGTCGGAGCTCTAGTTGTCTGTGGCTGGCGGCAGCAGCCGGTGTTTCTGGAAGGTGCGGAACCAGCCACACATCATCTCCTCGGTGTGCATGGCCTCATGGAAGCCGGCTTGGCGAAGTTTGACTGTCGACACCAGCGGTGCGTGGCCGCCTCGCTTGAGGTAGTAACCCAGATTGCTGTCCGCGAAATACAGCGACTCACCGATGAATTCGTTGAGCGGAGGCGCTTGCAGATCGTATTTCCGTCGAATCCGATCCCATGTTCCGGCTTGAGGCGGCACCGTCTCTGCCAGCGAGGTTCGCCGCGGTTCGCCCACCTCCATGCCGAGGGTCTCGGCGATTGCCGGCCACAAATTCTCCCAGACGAAGACGTCGCCATTGGTGATGTTGAAGACCTCGTTTGCCGCCTCCGCGTTCTCGCCCGCCCAGTCGATCGCCCGTGCCAGCAGGCCGGAGTCGGTGGCCTCAAGCACTATCGGCGGGCCGCCCGGAAAGCGGAGCGGTTGGTCGGCCTCGCGGAGCAGTGCCGCGTAGACACCGATGGCCGCGATTCCGTTCATGGCGCTGCCGATCGACTCGCCGAAGATCACCTGCGGCCGGAAAATTGTCCAAGACCAGGGCTGCCCCTCCTGGCGCTCGCGGATGTAGTCCTCCTGGAGCCAGTAGAAGTTGTCGATGTCGCGCGCCTCCGTGCGTCCCTCTCGGGCTGGGATCGGGAAGCGTCGGACATGTGCCCCGTAGGCTTTCGTTCCCTGCAGCAGCACGACGTGACGCAGTGCATTGTTACGCGCCAACAGCGGTTCCATCAGATTGCGCAGCATGCGCGCGTTGGTCTCGATGTGGTCCCGCTCCCGCCAGCCGTCGAGCAGCCCTGGCTTCTCGTAGACGGCGGCATAGACAACGTGGGTGACGTCGGCCAAATCGGCCGCGGTGGTGGCGCAACTCCCGGCGTCGAACAGGTCAAGGGCGATGAAGCGTGCGCCGTGCAGTTCGGGCGGTTGTCGCCGCGAGACAACGATCACCTCCGCGTCGGGCCGGGCCGTGAAATGCTTGATGGCCGCATAGCCCACCAGCCCGGATGCTCCTGCTATCAGAATCTTGCGCCGCGCCATGTCGCCCTCGCCGTAGGCGCCGGCCCTTCCTGGCCGGCCATCGCAACCTCGCATCGGCGGGCGGGGCGTGTCTAGCATGCCCCCCGCGGCCCGAGCCCGATTTCACCAGCCTGACGGAGTCGTGAGCCCATGACTGAAACGCAATCCCTTGATCCCGCCACCCCGGTCCTAGCGGGCTGGGCTGCCGTCAGCCAGCGTGAGGACGACGCAACGACTGCGCGCGAGCCGATCGACCTCATGATTGACGCGACACGCGCCGCCGCGCGCCGCGCCGCCAGCGAACGGGTGCTGGCGACGATTGAGTGCATCTACACGCCTAGGGGCCGCTGGTCGTATGCGAACCCCGGCGGCGAGATCGGACGCGCGGTTGGCGCACCGCATGCACGCACCGTGCTGTCGACGGTCGGTGTCCTGCAGCAGACTCTGATCGGTGATGCCTGCCGCAGAATCCGCGACGGCGAACTGGGGACAGCGCTTGTCGTCGGCGGCGAGGCCGGCTATCGGCTGCTGCGCGCGCGCATCGCCGACGTCGAGATTGAAGACCGCCAGCAGCGCGATGAGCCGGGCGCCGTCTGGTCGCCAGAACAGGAACTGCGCCATCCGGCGGAACTCCGCGTGGGCCTGCAGATGCCGATTGGCATCTACTGTATGGCGCACAGCGCCTTTCGGGCTCAACTTGGCCGCTCGGTCGCCGAGCATCGGCACGCTATAGCCGAGCTGTGGAGCGGCTTCAGCGAGGTCGCCGCCGCGAATCCTGACGCCTGGAACCGGCAGACCTACATGCCTGAGGAGGTAGAGATTCCCTCTGAACGGAATCCGATGCAGGCGTTTCCATATACGCGGCGCATGTGCTCGAGCTGGAGCGTCGATCAGGCTGGTGCGCTGATTTTCTGTTCCATCGCCAGGGCGCGCGAGCTCGGCATTCCCGAAAGCAGTTGGATCTATCCAATCTCCAGTACGGAATCCAACTACATGGCTCAGGCGTCGACGCGCACTGAGCTGTGGCGAGTCCCGGGCGCAGCCATCGCGGGAAGAGAGGCGGTGTCTGGTGCGGGCCTCAATATCGAGGACATTGACCTGTTTGATCTCTACAGCGCATTTCCCGCCGCCGTCGAACTCTATGGGTCGGAACTAGGCGTTCCCGTGGGAAGACCGCTTACCGTTACGGGTGGAATGAGCTTCGCCGGCGGACCCTACAATAATTACACACTGCAGGCGGTGTGCCGCATGGCCGATCTTCTTCAAGCCTCGCAGCGCGTCCCCTCTGGCGGTGGAGCAGGTCGGCAAGCGCCCCGTCTCGGGCTCATCTCCAACGCCTCGGGCGTCCTTACGAAGCAGGCATTCGGAATTTGGAGCGATCGCCCGGCTGAAGGTTTCTATTGGGCAGATGTGACTGAGGCCGTGAAGCGGGAGTCTCGCACGCGTGCGGTCACCATGGAGTACGAAGGCGAGGCGCGCGTAGACGGCGAGACGGTTCTTTATACCAAGGGCAAGCCGGACAAGGCAGTAGTTATCGCTACAGCGCCGGACGGCAAAGGTGTGGTCGCGGAGAGCGCCGACCCTCTTGCGATTGAGCGTATAGAGGCCTCTGGTGTGTGCGGAAATCGCGTGCGTGTCAGCGCAGGCCAGTTCTTCGACTTCGAGACTTGACCCGTATGAGATAGGCGCGGCGTTGGTCAGATTTGTTCGGTTCGGACGGAATGTGGTTCATTCGTGCCACCTCAGGGCGCTAGCCGCCGCCATTCCGCTCCCGGTCGGTGATCACCGCGATGGCGCGCGCCAGATCACCCAGGTTGCCGGCCTCGGCCTGCAGCCGCTCGGCGGCGCGGCGTAACTCGGCCGCCCCGGCTGCCGACCCGTTCTGGCCGTCCACGGCGACGTCATGGGCATCCTCGGCGATCTCCGTCGCCAGGGCGAAAAGGTGGCGGACAAGGTCGAGGCGGTCGGCGTCCATGGCGCAGCTCCCGGGCCGGTGATCCCGGCGCCCATGGACGCTTGCCGTGGGGGTGAAGTCCAGTCCCCCTCGCGGGCAGACGATCGCTGCACGGCGCCGCGGTGGGGCACGGCCGGCCCGGGCCGCGGCAGCCCCGCCTTCGGCCCATTGAGCTGTTCAGTCCAGCAGTTCCCCGGCCCTGGCGCCCAGGGCCGCCGCCAGCTTCTCGACGACCGTGATCGTGGGGTTGCGGGTGCCGCGCTCGAGGTCGCTGATGTAGGTGCGGTGGATACCGGCCTCGAAGGCAAACTGCTCCTGCGACCAGCCCTGGGACTGTCGAAGGCGCCTGATGTTCTGACCGAGACGTAAGCGAATATCCACGCACAGGATGTCAGGCGGATGCAGATTATCGGTCTACAGACGATCAGTGACATTCGACTTGACTTGGCCGCCGCGCCTGGGCGGAAGTCGGTGAGACTTATCGTCGACAGGAGGCGGCAGCTTGACCCCGGAGACGTTCGAACCGACGGCAGTGCGCTACATCAAGCTCGGCAGCGGGGGCGCGTGGGCCGAAGCGGCGGTCCGGGATGGTGTGATCCCCTTCGGGTTTCCGGAGGCGGGCCACGAGGCCTGCGCCCGGGGCGAGTGGGATGCTGTCGAGCAACAGCTGGCCGCGGCCGGACGGGCCCCACAGGCGATCGCCGAGGACCTCCGTGAGCTCCGCGCCTTCTATGAGACGCACCCGGATACCCTCTGGGTCACCTTCGCCGAGGGCCACCTGTGGTGGACCTTCGCCGACGGCCCGGTCCGGCCGGCCGATGACCCGTCGCCGGGGACGCCAACGCGCTACCGGACGACGCGCGGCGGCTGGCGCCGCGACAGCCTGACCGGCGAGCCCCTCTCCGTGCGGACGCTGAGCTCGGTCCTGACGAAGACGGCGAACTACCGGCGGACGATCTGCGATGTCCCGGCGGCCGCCTATCTTCTGCGCCGCATCCGCGGCGAGCCCAACCCGGTTCACGAGGAGGCCGTGGCGGTCAAGGCGCGGATGCAGGATATTGCCCGCCGCATGATCGCGGAGCTGCACTGGGCCGAGTTCGAGACCCTGGTCGACCTGATGTTCGCCCGCGGCGGCTGGCGGCGGACGAGCACCCTCGGCGGGACCATGCCCGACGCCGACCTCATCCTCGATCAGCCCGTGACCGGCGAGCGCGCCTGGGTGCAGGTCAAGTCCAGGGCGACGCAGTGCGAGGTGGACGACTACCTCGGCCGCTTCGAGCGCGACGGCAGCTGCGAGCGGTTCTTCTTCGTCTGCCACAGCCCCGTACGCGCCCTCGTGCTGGATGCCGGGCCCGGTCGGCACCTGTGGACCGCCGCCGAGGTGGCGGCGCGGGCGATCGACGTCGGCCTCTTCGACTGGCTGGTGGAACAGACCCGGTAGCCGAGAGGCCCCCTGGAGGGGCATCCGGGCCGCCTGGACGGCCTTCGGCACAGGGCGGCGGTCCAGCGGCCGCGGCGATCCACCTGGCGCCCCTGTGTGCCCATGAGGGTGGACGACATGGCCCCGAGCCCCCCTTGCATGCCGGTGAGCCGCCGGCGCCGGGCCCCGGCGGTGGCGCCGGCACGGGTGCGGATGCGGATGCGGCTCGCGTCAGTCATCGTATTCGAACGGCGGCAGGATATTCTCAATTCGATCGCCGCCGGGGCTGCCGATGTCGATCGGGGGCTCCCAGTACCGCTGCCATTTGAGGAACTGGGACAGGCTGTCGACCTGGTCGTCATGGCGGCCCTTCGGAAAGGCCAGGACCTCCTGAAGGAAGTCCGCCAGCCATGGCGCCTCCTCGGGCAGGAACACTTCGCCGGCCTCGATGCGGGCAGATGTGGCTTCCATGCGGACGATCTTGTCGCCCTCGGGGGCAATGCCGATCAGGCTGGGGAAGTTGGCGGGCGCGCCATGCTGC